>NZ_JBHYMC010000014.1:33932-138007 GCF_042742535.1 Streptomyces sp. NPDC058880 | reverse complement strand
CCCGCACCCCGAGGGGTGCGGGCCACGCCCGTTCAGCCTTACGGCCGCTGCTTACTGAGCGGCGTTCAGGATCGCGCGAGCGAGCTCGGCGGTCTCGGTCGGCGTCTTGCCGACCTTGACACCGGCGGCCTCAAGGGCCTCCTTCTTGGCCTGCGCCGTGCCGGAGGAGCCGGAGACGATGGCGCCGGCGTGGCCCATGGTCTTGCCCTCGGGGGCGGTGAAGCCCGCGACGTAGCCGACGACCGGCTTGGTGACGTTCTTCGCGATGAAGTCCGCCGCACGCTCCTCGGCGTCGCCGCCGATCTCACCGATCATGACGATCAGCTCGGTCTCCGGGTCGGCCTCGAAGGCCTCCAGAGCGTCGATGTGCGTGGTGCCGATGACCGGGTCGCCACCGATGCCGACGGCCGAGGTGAAGCCGATGTCGCGCAGCTCGTACATCATCTGGTAGGTCAGCGTGCCAGACTTCGACACGAGACCGATCTTGCCGGGCTTGGTGATGTCGCCCGGGATGATGCCGGCGTTGGACTGGCCGGGGGTGATCAGACCCGGGCAGTTCGGGCCGATGATGCGGGTCTTGTTGCCCTTGGCGGTCGCATACGCCCAGAAGGCGGCGGAGTCGTGCACCGCGATGCCCTCGGTGATGACGACGGCCAGCGGGATCTCGGCGTCGATGGCCTCGACGACGGCGGCCTTGGCGAAGGCCGGCGGGACGAAGAGGACGGAGACGTTGGCGCCCGTCTTCTCCATCGCCTCGGCGACGGAGCCGAAGACCGGGACCTCGGTGCCGTCGAAGTCGACGGTCGTGCCGGCCTTGCGCGGGTTCACGCCGCCGACGATGTTGGTGCCGTCAGCCAGCATCAGCTTGGTGTGCTTCATGCCCGTGGCACCGGTCATGCCCTGGACGATGACCTTGCTGTCCTTGTTGAGGAAGATAGCCATGTGAGTCTGTGACCTCTGCCCTTACTTCGCAGCCGCGAGCTCGGCGGCCTTGTCGGCCGCGCCGTCCATGGTGTCCACGCGCTGCACCAGCGGGTGGTTGGCGTCCGAGAGGATCTTGCGACCCAGCTCGGCGTTGTTGCCGTCGAGACGGACGACGAGCGGCTTGGTGACCGCCTCGCCCTTCTGCTCCAGCAGGGCGAGCGCCTGGACGATGCCGTTGGCGACCTCGTCGCACGCGGTGATGCCACCGAAGACGTTGACGAAGACGGACTTGACGTCCGGGTCCCCGAGGATGATCTCGAGACCGTTGGCCATGACGGCGGCGGAGGCGCCACCGCCGATGTCCAGGAAGTTGGCGGGCTTGACGCCACCGTGGTTCTCGCCGGCGTAGGCGACGACGTCCAGGGTGCTCATGACGAGACCCGCGCCGTTGCCGATGATGCCGACCTCACCGTCGAGCTTGACGTAGTTGAGGTTCTTCGCCTTGGCGGCGGCCTCGAGCGGGTTCGCGGCGGCGTGGTCGACGAACTCCTCGTGACCCGGCTGACGGAACTCGGCGTTCTCGTCGAGGGAGACCTTGCCGTCGAGGGCGATGACCTCGCCGGAGGCGACCTTGGCGAGCGGGTTGACCTCGACGAGGAGGGCGTCCTCGGCGATGAAGGTGTCCCACAGGGTCACGAGGACCTCGGCGACCTTCTCGGCAACCTCGGCCGGGAACTGCGCCAGCGCGACGATCTCGCGGGCCTTCTCGATGGTCACGCCCTCGTTGGCGTTCACCGGGACCTTGGCGAGCTTCTCCGGGGTCTCCTCGGCGACCTGCTCGATGTCCATGCCGCCCGCGACCGAGGCCATGGCCAGGAAGGTGCGGTTGGTGCGGTCGAGGAGGTACGAGACGTAGTACTCCTCGACGATCTCGGGAGCGGTCTCCGCGATCATCACCTTGTGGACCGTGTGGCCCTTGATGTCCATGCCCAGGATGTCCGTCGCGCGGGCGACGGCCTCGTCCGGGGTGGCGGCCAGCTTCACGCCGCCGGCCTTGCCGCGGCCGCCGACCTTCACCTGCGCCTTGACGACCGACTTGCCGCCCAGCCGCTCGGTGGCCTCGCGAGCCGCCTCAGGCGTGTCGATGACTTCACCGGCCAGCACCGGTACACCGTGCTTGGCGAAGAGGTCCCTCGCCTGGTACTCGAACAGGTCCACGCGCGTCCGTCCCTTGTCTTTTTAAAGATTCGCAGTGATTCGCGGTTGTCTGCTATCTGCGTGGGCGTGCCGCGGAGGGCAACGTGACGGCGCTGTCACAAGGAAGGCGCACACGGTGACCGTGGACGCGGCATGTCCGTCCGGCAGGTTATCCCCGTGGGGCGTGCGACCCTAAATCGCAGATCACACCTGAGCGGTGATACCTGTCACAGAACGCCTTACGGTTGAACTGGAAATTCGTGTGATCCGCCGATTCACACCGGTGCCCGGGGCGGGCGTGTCGGAGGGGTCTCAGGGGGTCGGCAGGGGCCGCTTCTCCAGCGCGGCGGCCATCACCTCCGGGAACAGGTCGGGCGTGCAGGCGAAGGCCGGAGCCCCGAGTGCGGCGAGGGCCGCGGCGTGTTCGCGGTCGTAGGCCGGGGCTCCCTCATCGGACAGCGCGAGCAGGGTCACGAATTCGACGCCCGCCGCCTTCATCGCGGCGACCCGGCGCAGCATCTCGTTGCGTATGCCGCCCTCGTAGAGATCACTGATCAGGACCACGACCGTGTCGGCAGGGCGGGTGATCTTCGACTGGCAGTAGGCGAGGGCCCGGTTGATGTCGGTGCCGCCTCCCAGCTGGGTGCCGAAGAGGACATCGACCGGGTCGTCGAGCTGGTCGGTCAGGTCGGCGACCGCGGTGTCGAAGACGACCAGACGGGTGGCGATCGAACGCATGGAGGCGAGGACCGCGCCGAAGACGGAGGCGTAGACGACGGAGGCCGCCATCGAACCCGACTGGTCGATGCAGAGGATGACCTCCTTCTTCACCGATCGGGCCGCACGGCCGTAACCGATCAGCCGCTCGGGGACGACGGTGGCGTATTCGGGCAGGTAGTTCTTCAGGTTGGCGCGGATCGTACGGTCCCAGTCGATGTCGTGGTGGCGGGGACGGCTGACCCGGGCGGACCGGTCGAGCGCGCCGGTGAGGGTGGCCTGGGTGCGGGTCGCCAGCCGCTTCTCCAGCTGCTCGACCACCGTGCGGACCACGGCCCGCGCCGTCTCCTTCGTCGTGTCGGGCATCGCCTTGTTCAAGGAGAGCAGGGTGCCGACCAGGTGGACGTCCGGTTCGACGGCCTCCAGCATCTCCGGCTCCAGCAGCAGAGCGGACAGGCCGAGCCGCTCGATCGCGTCGCGCTGCATCACCTGGACCACGGAGCTGGGGAAGTACGTACGGATGTCCCCGAGCCAGCGGGCCACGTTCGGCGCGGACCCGCCGAGCCCGGCCGACCTGGCCGCCCCCGATGCGCGGCGGCCCCCTCCTTCGCCGCCTCCCCCGTACAGCGCGCCGAGCGCGGCGTCCATCGCCGCGTCCCGCCCGGTCGGTGTGTGGCCCGTCCCGTCGGCGTCTGCCCCGCCGAGCACCATCCGCCACCGCCGCAGCCGCTCGGCTCCGGCCGGGTCCGCCGTGTCCTGCCCCGCCGCCACGCCCGTCTCCCTGCCGCTCATCCGTCCGTCCCCCTGCACTCGTCGTACTCGTGACTCTTCGATTCCGCCCGCCTGGTCCCGGCCTGCCTGGTCCCGGCCCGCCCGCGTCCGGCCCCGTCCGCGTCCGGCGCGGAGGTCCGGGGCAGCGCCCCGCAACGGCCGCGCCCTCAGCCGGCCGCGACCCCGTCGGGAGACGCGAGCAGCATCCGGACCAGCTCCGTCACCGCGTCCGCCCGCTCCCGGTCCAGGTCGGGGGCGAAGCCTTCGGGGGCGTCGCCCGTCGACCGCGCCGCTCGCGCGGAGGAGGCCGGGCCGCGCCGTACCAGCTCGCCCAGGGTCCTTCGCACCCCCGGCTCGTACGCCCCGAACGTCCGCCTCAGCAACGGGAGCACATCGGTGAAGGCGCGCTCCGGCACGCCCACCAGCCAGCTGTCGATCAGGCCGAGCAGGCGGTCGTCGTGGACCAGCAGCGTGCCGCCGCCCGAACTCCCGCCCGCGAAGCCCTCGATCCAGCCCGCCGCGTCGGCGGGCGAAGCGGCCGGGGACAGGGCGAGCCCCATCAGCCGGGCCGTCTCCCCGGCTTCCAGCCGCCCGTCGTCGAGGAGCAGCCGGGCCGCTCGGCCCCGGATGACGCCCGGCACGGTGTCCCGCTCGGCCAGCGTCCGCAGCACGGCGGACCAGCGCTCCCGCAGCCCGTCGCCGGTGTCCGCCAGCAGGCCGACCGCCGCGTGCACCCCGTCGACGTGGTCGCGCAGCTCCGCCGCCGCGTCAGCGTCCAGGCCGGCCGCACAGGCCGGGGGGAGCGCGACGCATATCCGCTCGGCGAGGCCGGCCGCGACCGCCCCGAGCGCCGTCGCGTCGGTGCCCCGCACGTCGCCGTAGCGCAGCGAACGGGCCAGTGCCGGCAAGGCCTTCGCGAGCCGGGCGACGTCCGTGTCCAGCGCGGCGCGGTCGGCGAGGGCCCGCAGTACGGCCGGGAGGGCCCCGGCCAGTCCGGCCAGCAGGCACCGCTCGGCCAGCGCCGTGATCTCGGCCAGCTCCCCGGCGCCCGCGGCGTCCGCCTCCGCCTTGGCCGTGGCCGCCGCGCGGACGGTGGTGCCCCAGATCCCGGCTTCGGCGACCCGCACGGACAGCTCCGGCTCCCAGCGCAGCCGCCAGGTCTCCCGGAAGGTGCCGGTGCTGCTGCGGGAGGCCGTCGGGGTGCCCCAGTCGATGCCGAGCAGCCGCAGCCGGTGCAGCAGCCGGGACTTCGCGGCATCGGTGTCCTTGCGCAGGTCGAGCTCCAGCTCGCGGTCCCGCGCCTCCGCCTTGAGCCGCAGCGACCGCTGCCGGCGCGTCAGGTCGCGCTGGAGCGGTACGACGGGCGCCGCGTCCGGCACCTCGCCGAGCACGTCGCCGACCACGAGGCGGTCCCCGATGAGGGCGAGCGGTACATCGGAGCCGTCGCACATCACCGCCCGGACGGCTTCCAGGGTCTCCGTCAGGCCGGGCAGGGGCCTGCCCCGCATCGCGGCCAGGGCCCCGGCCAGCCGGACCGCCTCGATGACGTGCGCCGAGGAGACCTGCCGGTCCTCCTCGCGCAGCAGGCCGGCAACCTTGGTCAGCCATCGCTCGACGGGCCGGTCACGGACGGAGAACAGGTGGGCGTACCAGCCGGGCGAGGTGATCCCCGCTCCGTACCCGCCGGCCCGGGCGAGCCGGCGGTGGGTCCACGGCACCCAGGTGGTCTCCACCTTGACCTTCGGCAGTCCGCTCAGCAGCGCCTTGTCGGCGGCCACGGTGGTCTTCGCCCGCAGCGCCGGGACGTGCCAGGCTCCGCACACCACGGCGTACCCGTCACCGAACTCGCGGCGGGCGGCGCGCATCCGCTGCCTCATGTACGCCTCGCGCACCAGGTCGCGGCGGTGGCCGCCGTCGCCGTACGCCTCGCGCAGGGCCCCCATGGCCTCCCCCAGCGCCTCGAACGCGCCGAGCGCCTCCTCCCCCGCACCGGCGCTCCCCCGGTGCTCGACGACGTCCTCCCACCAGCGCTCGGCGTCGTCGTACCCGGCGGTCTCGGCGAGCACCGCGAGGGGGTCGAGCCGGACCGCGTCGGGCTCGGCGTGGTCCGCGTCCGGCTCGGCGGCGGCCAGCGCATGCGCGGCGGGCAGGTCCATGAACCGGACCGGTACGCCGGACTCCTGCGCCCAGCGGATCGCCACCCACTCCGGGGAGAAGTCGGCGAGCGGCCAGAACGCGGCTCGGCCCGGGTCGTCCGCCGCGTGCGCGAGCAGCGCCACGGGAGGCCGCATGCCGGGGTCGGCGGCCAGTGCGAGCAGCGCGTCCCCTTCGGGCGGCCCCTCGATCAGCACGGCCGCCGGGCGGGCCGCCTCCAGGGCGGAGCGGACGGCTCGGGCCGATCCCGGCCCGTGGTGGCGCACGCCGAGGAGCAGTGGGCCCTGGCGGGCGGTGCTCACGCGGTCACCTCCCGGCAGGCCCGGTAGAAGTCCTTCCAGCCGTCACGCTCGCGGACCACGGCCTCCAGGTACTCCTGCCAGACCACCTTGTCGGCCGCCGGATCCCGCACGACGGCGCCGAGGATCCCCGCGGCCACGTCGGAGGGGCGCAGTACGCCGTCCCCGAAGTGGGCGGCCAGGGCGAGGCCGTTGGTGACGACGGAGATGGCCTCTGCCGTGGAGAGGGTGCCGCTGGGCGACTTGACCTTCGTCCGGCCGTCGTCGGTGACCCCGTCGCGCAGCTCCCGGAAGACGGTGACGACGCGGCGGATCTCCTCCAGTCCCTCGGGCCCGGCCGGCAGGTCGAGGGAGCGGCCCATCTGGTCGACGCGCCGGGCCACGATGTCGACCTCGGCGTCGGCGGTGGCGGGCAGTGGCAGGACGACGGTGTTGAAGCGGCGGCGCAGGGCGCTGGAGAGCTCATTGACCCCGCGGTCGCGGTCGTTGGCGGTGGCGATGAGGTTGAAGCCGCGCACGGCCTGGACCTCTTCGCCGAGCTCCGGTATCGGCAGCGTCTTCTCGGACAGGACGGTGATGAGGGTGTCCTGGACGTCGGCGGGGATGCGGGTGAGCTCCTCGACGCGGGCGGTCATGCCCTGGGCCATGGCCCGCATGACGGGGCTGGGGACGAGCGCCTCGCGGCTGGGGCCGTGGGCGAGGAGCCGGGCGTAGTTCCAGCCGTACCGGATGGCCTCCTCGGGGGTGCCGGCGGTGCCCTGGACGAGGAGGGTGGAGTCCCCGCTGACGGCGGCCGCGAGGTGTTCGGACACCCAGGTCTTGGCGGTGCCGGGAACGCCGAGCAGCAGCAGGGCGCGGTCGGTGGCGAGGGTGGTGACGGCGACCTCGACGATGCGGCGCGGTCCCACGTACTTGGGTGTGATCACCGTGCCGTCGTCGAGCGTGCCGCCGAGCAGGTAGGTGGCGACGGCCCGGGGGGAGAGCTTCCAGCGGGTCGGGCGGGGCCTGTCGTCGGCGTCCGCCAGGGCTTTCAGTTCGTGCGCGAAGGCGTCTTCGGCGTGCGGTCGCAGCGCCTCGGTGCCGATGCCGTTCTCGGGCTTGCTCATGGTCCCCCTCCATTGCTCGGCAGTCGCTCCCGACTGCTGTTCCCACGGTGCACCACGCCACTGACAACGCCCCCAACTCAGCGCGTTGTTGCAGGTCAGGGCGATTGTCAGAGGGGGTCTCTACGGTGGTTTCCATGACTGAGCAGGGGGTCCGCTGGACGGCGGAACAGGTACTGGCCCTGGCCCCTGACGATGCCTCACGCAAAGCGGGCGGCAGACTCGGTGGGGCAGGGCCGTGGTCACAGATCGGAGGTTCCGCTTCCGGTTCTGTGTGGGGGCTGTGCAAGGGCAGCGGCAGCAATCCGTACCGGACGGTCGTCGACCTGACCGGACCGGCCTACATGTGCTCCTGCCCGAGCCGGAAGTTCCCGTGCAAGCACGCGCTGGGACTGCTCCTGCTCTGGTCCGCCGAGGGGGTCGGCGAGCCCGGGGAAGCTCCGGACTGGGCCGCACAGTGGCTGGCGGACCGGGCGGCCCGGGCCGCGCGCCCGGCGGCCGGGGCGGCCCGACCGGTCGACGAGGAGGGGGCCCGGCGCAGGGCCGGCCGGCGGGCGGCGCGCGTCGGCGCGGGCGTGACCGAGCTGGAACAGCGGCTGGCCGATCTGCTGCGCGGCGGCCTCGCGGGCCAGGAGCAGGCCGGTTACGGGGCGTGGGAGGAGACCGCGGCCCGGATGGTGGACGCACAGGCACCCGGACTGGCGGGGCGCGTGAGGGAGTTGGCGACGATACCCGGTTGCGGCCCGGGCTGGCCCGCCCGGATGCTGGAGGAGGCGGCGCTGCTGCACCTGCTGGACCGGGCCTGGATGGGGGTGACGGGGCTTCCGGACCAGTTGGCGGCGACCGTGCGCAGCCGGGTGGGACTGCCGGCCTCCGGGGAGGGGGAGGCCGTACGGGACCGTTGGCTGGTGCTCGCGCAGTACGACTCGGTGTCGCCGGACGGACGGCTCACCACCCGCCGGACGTGGCTGCGCGGGCTGGCGGGCGGACGGCCCGCGCTGGTGCTGGACTTCGGGCCGCCCGGGCGGCTGCCTGCGCTGGCGCTGCCGGTGGGGCTGGTGCTGGAGGCGGAGATGCGCTTCCGGCCCGGGTCGGCGGGGCTGCGGGCGGACCTCGGAGAAAGCCGCGCGACGGCCGCACCGTGCCCGGAGGTTCCGGCCGGAGTGAGCACGGGGGCGGCTCTGGAGGCCTACGGGGCGGCGCTACGGGACGACCCGTGGTTGGAGTCCTGGCCTGTGGTGCTCGGGCCGGTGGTTCCGATACCGGGAGAGCTCGGCTGGCAGCTGGCGGACGCGGAGGGCACCTCCGCCCTGCCGGTGCCCCTCACCGGGGCGGGCAGCCGCTCCCGAGGGGGCCTGTGGCAGCTGGCCGCGTTGTCGGGCGGGGGCCCGGTGACGGTCTTCGGCGAGTGCGGACACCGCGGATTCACCCCTCTGACGGCCTGGCAGCCGGACTCGCCGGAGCCGGTCGCCCTGTCCTGAGCGGGGCGGGAGGGACCGCCACGGAGCAAGGGGGCCTGGGGGGTCCTGTGCCGTCGCGCGGCGGTGGCAGGAAGAAGAGCGGCGCCGGGGGGCGCCGTGCACGCAACGACGAGAAGCCGGGGGGCTTTCATGAACGACAACCACGCCAGCTGAGCGGATTCGCACGGCACATCGACCGCCTCGGTCCCGCGGAGGGGGCGGGACCGGGGCATTGAAAAGACGACCGAGGACGAGCGGCGAGGGAGGGGCACCGATGGGCGAGGGTGACGAGAGGTACGGGGAGTGGCAGGAGCTGGTCGGTGCCGCGCTGCTGGGCACCGACCGGCGCCGGGGCGGGGGCCCGGTCGGCTCGCCGGAGGCGCTGCTGGACGCGGCGGCCGTGCACGCCGTCCGCCGCCGCGCCGGTCTGCGGCCGGCGGTGGCGCGGCCGCGGCCGGAGCCCGCGCCCCACGACCTCCGGCCGGCGCCGCCGGAGGCGGCGGGCCGCCGGCTCGCGCACCTGCTGGCGGACCGTACCGGCGGGGGTGGTGGGCGGCGCGGGGCGGCCCCGGATCTGACGGAGCTGCTCCCGCAGTGGCTGGCCGCGGCCGGCCGGCACGGCTACCGCGCGCCCGCCGCGCTCGTGCCGGCTCTGCTGGACGCGGCCCGGGCGCGCACGGACCTGCGCCCACAGGCACTGGCTCTGGCCGGGCCGCGGGGACTGTGGCTGGCACGGATGAATCCGGACTGGCGGTTCGCCCTGCGGGGCGGGGCGGGCGGCGGGGAACTGCCGGACGTGACCGACCCGTCCGCGGTGGAACGGCTGTGGGAGGAGGGGCTGTTCGCCGAGCGCGTGGCACTGCTCGGTGCCGTACGCGCGCATGACCCGGCCGCCGCACCGCGGCTGCTGGCGACGACCTGGGCGAGCGAACGGGCCGAGGACCGGCTGATGTTCCTCGACTCGCTGAGGGTGGGGCTGTCCCTGCAGGACGAGTCCTTCCTGGAGGCGGCGCTGGACGACCGCAGCCGCAATGTCCGCGCGACGGCGGCCGAACTGCTGTCGGCGCTGCCGCAGTCGGCGCTGGCGGGCCGGATGGCCGTGCGCGCGCTGGCCTGCGTGGGACCCGAGGGGGTGACGCCGCCGACGGAGTGCGACGGGGGGATGCTCCGCGACGGGGTGGTCAAGCGGCCGCCCGCCGGCCGCGGGGAGCGGGCCTGGTGGCTCGGCCAGCTGGTCGAGGCCGCACCGCTGTCCTGCTGGCGGGAGCGGTTCGGGGGCCTGGGCCCGGCGGAGACAGTGGCGCTGCCGGTGGCAGCGGCCGAGGGCTGGGCGGAGGAACTGCACGCGGCGTGGTGCCGGGCCGCGGTGCGCCAGCGCGACCCGGAATGGTCGCGCGCCCTGTTGGGTCCGGCGTCGGCGCCGCCCGCGGCAGGTCCGGGCACGGCCTCGCTCGCGGAGCGGGCCAAGCTGCTGGAGACCCTGCCCGACGGAGAACGGGCCGAGTGGGTCGCGGAGTTCGTCCGGGCGCACGGCCTGTCGGAGGCCTTCCAGCTGCTCGGCGTGTGCGTGGTGCCGTGGGCGGGAGCGCTGGGCCGGGCCGTCGTCGACGCGCTGGACACCGCCCGGGAAGCCGGCAGCTACCCGTGGAGCTTCAGCGGGGTGATGGGCCTGGCGGAGCGCTGCCTCGACCCCGGCGAGGCCGGCCGCCTGGAAGCCCTGACCGCCGCCGCGGAGGAGCCGCCGGACGCGACCCCGGGTGCGGCCGCGTACTGGGCCGAGGCCTTCCAGCGCCTGGTGGCCACACTTCGACTGCGCGCGACGATGCTGTCGGAACTCGCGCCGGCCTGACCTCCGGCGGGCTGCCGGGCCGGGGACCGGGCCCCGCCCCCGAACCCCGCGCCCCGACCACCGGCGGGGCCGAAGCGGCCGGGCTACCGACGGACGTGGGCGTGGACCCACTCCACGATGGAGGTCGTCGTCGCGCCCGGGGTGAAGATCTCGGCCACGCCCTTCTCCTTCAGCGGGGCGATGTCGTCCTCCGGGATGATGCCGCCACCGAAGACCTGGATGTCCTCCGCGTCGCGCTCCTTGAGGAGTTCCAGCACGCGCGCGAAGAGCGTGTTGTGGGCACCCGAGAGGATCGAGAGCCCGATCGCGTCGGCGTCCTCCTGGATCGCGGTGTCCACGATCTGCTCCGGGGTCTGGTGGAGGCCCGTGTAGATGACCTCCATGCCCGCGTCCCGCAGCGCACGCGCGATCACCTTGGCCCCGCGGTCGTGGCCGTCGAGACCCGGCTTGGCCACCACCACACGGATCGGACCGGTCACACCCATCGCACTGCCTCCCGAGTGAACGAACGTTAAGTACAGCATCGCGCACGCTGCCGTTTCGCGGTCAAGCACGAGGGGGAAATCACACGTGGGACGGCATTGCGCCACCGTGCCGGCAGCCGCACGGCACGGTGGCGCGGCGGCCGTCGTCCCGGGACGACGAGTCCCAGGAGGATCACAGGAGGCCGTCGATGGGTCTGTCCTTACCCGTGCCCGTCCCCTTCTCCGGCGCCGCCCTGCGGGCGGGGGCCCTTGAGGCCGTTGTGCTCGGCGGGCATCTCCTGCTGTACCCCACCGGGGTGTGCCAGGAAAAGGTCGTCCGCGTCCCGGCCACGACGCGCCCGCCGGTCCTGCTCCTCCACGGGTTCACCGACAACCGGTCCGTCTTCGTCCTGCTGCGCCGCGCCCTCGGGGTCGGCGGCCTACGGCACGTGGAGGCGTACAACTACTCGCCCCTCACCCTCGACCTGCGCGTCACCTCCCGCCACCTCGCCCGGCGTGTCGAGGAACTGCGCGAGCGCACGGGACAGGAGCGGGTGGACATCGTCGGGCACAGCCTGGGCGGGCTGGTCGGGCGCTACTACGTCCAGCGCCTCGGCGGCGACACGCGCGTACGCACCCTGATCACGCTCGGCACCCCGCATTCCGGCACCCGGGTGGCCCCCTTCATGGACGCGCATCCTCTGGTCCGGCAGATGCGCCCCGGCTCCGAGGTGCTGGCCGAGCTCGCGGCACCCTCGCCCGGCTGCGCGACCCGCTGCGTGGCGTTCTGGAGCGAGTTCGACACGCTGATGACCCCGGTCGGGAGCGCCCGGATCGAGCATCCCGACCTGCATGTGGAGAACGTGCAGGTCATGGGTATCGGCCACCTCGCCCTTCCGGCGCACCCGGCCGTCATCGCGGCGGTTGGCCGCGCCCTCGACGGCCCCGCCCCGGCGGTCGTGACCGGCCCGGACGCCGCTTTCGTCGCCTGACCGGCCGGCACCCACCGACCGCCACTCGAACACATTTCGAACTCAAGGCCAAGGCTGCGTCTTCCGGCGACCGAAAGACGGCCGAATGCCCGGTTCCGCTGATCTGGAGACCGAGCGAAGATTGTCGTTGCCAGTAACCGCCGGGTACAGTCACGCCACTGCTCTCCTCCGGTGAACCTCGCGTTCCCGGCCACCCAGGCCCCCACTGCCGAGGCGAAAGAGAAGTTGGTGAACGACCGCCCCCCGTCGGGCCAGTACCCGGATGCCGGGTATGACGGCCTTTCCACCACCGCTTTCGCTGGTGACTCGCCCTACGCTTCCTACGAAACGCAGGGCCAAGGAGTCAACTACGCCGCCTACGGCTCCTACGAGACCGGCGCGTACGACACCACCGCGTGGACCTCGCAGGACCCCTACCTGTCCACGATCCCGCCGCAGTCCGCCGCCGGGGACACCACCGGGAGCTGGGACGCGAGTGCCTGGTCCACCGCCGAGACGGCCGGGGACCAGTCCGGATACGCCGCCTACCCGTCTGCCTCCTTCGGCTACGACGCCTCGGGCGAGCAGACCGGCCACTGGGCGATGCCGGGCTTCGGCACCACCGGTACCGAGACCGGCGCCTACGACGCGACCGCCTGGAACACCGTCGCCCCGGCTCCGACTCCGGCGCAGCCCGAGGCCACATACGCGTACGCCTACCAGCCCGTGGAGCAGGAGTACGCGTACGGCACGGTCACGCTCGGCACCGTCGGCCACGTCCAGGAGGCCGGGGCCGACGCCCCCGACACCCCCGGTGCGGAGACCGTGGCCGAGGGGTACAGCGAGACCGCCGTCTTCGAAGTGCTCTCCGACGGGGCACCCGAGGCCGCCGAGGCGTACGAGCTGCCCGAGGTCCACGAACTGCACGGCGTGCACGACATGCCCACC
The DNA here is from genome assembly GCF_042742535.1 of Streptomyces sp. NPDC058880. NCBI lineage: Bacteria > Bacillati > Actinomycetota > Actinomycetes > Kitasatosporales > Streptomycetaceae > Streptomyces > Streptomyces sp. NPDC058880. The sequence continues at coordinate 125,150 of NZ_JBHYMC010000014.1, read as the reverse complement.
CAGGCCATGCCGGTGACGTCCGCACCGCGCGCCGCGCGCCGCGGCGCCGCCAAGGGCGCCGCCAAGACCGGCGGCAGCAAGGCGGGCAGCAGCCGCCGGCGCACCCCGGCGAAGCGTTCCGCCCTGCTGACCGTCGCCGTTCCGTCCGCCTGCGTGATGGGCGTCGCGGGCGTCGCGGCCGCCTCCGTCGGCGGACTCACCGGTACGGACAAGCCCGGCGAGGACACCACCACGATGGCCGCCCCCGACCCGGCCTCGGTCAAGCCGGTGGCGGCCAACACCAAGCTCGACACCCAACTGGTCGCGCTCAGCGCCGACGCGGGTGACTTCGCGGACCGTGCGAGCCGCACCCAGGAGCGCATCGACCTGCGCGAGCGCCAGGAAGAGGAGAAGAAGAGGAAGGCCGAGGAGGCGGCGGCCAAGGAGGCCGCCCGCCCCAAGTTCGCAATCCCCGTCGGGCAGCACGGCCTCAGCGCCAGCTTCGGCCAAGCCGGCGGCATGTGGATGTCGGTGCACACCGGAATCGACTTCCCGGTGTCCTACGGGACTCCGGTCATGGCGGCCACCGACGGCACCGTGCGCACGCAGTACAACAGCGCCTACGGGAACATGGCCATCGTCACCGCGCCCGACGGCACCGAGACCTGGTACTGCCACCTCAGCTCCACCAAGATCCGCGGCGGCAAGGTCAAGGCGGGCGACGTCATCGCCTATTCCGGCAACTCCGGCAACTCCACCGGCCCGCACCTGCACTTCGAGGTCCGGCCCGGCGGCGGCTCCGCGATCGACCCGCTGGCCTGGCTGCGCAGCAAGGGCCTGGACCCGAGGTAGGCGCTCCGGCACGACCGGCTCCGCAAGTGCCCGGCAGCGTTCTCGCTGCCGGGCACTTGCGCATGCGGGGCACCGGGCCGGAGGTCAGAGCTTCTGCACCGGCGCGTAACGCAGCAACAGCCGCTTGGGCTTGTCGTCGCCGAAGTCGATGGTGGCCTGGGCGTCCGCGCCCGCGCCCTTGACCTCCGTCACGGTGCCGAGCCCGAACTGGTCGTGCGTGACCCGGTCCCCGACCGCCAGGGCGATGACGGGCTTGTCCGCTGCACGGCGCGTCGCGAACCCGGACGGGCCCGACTTCGTGCGCGAGGAGGACAGGAAGGCCTCGGGCGAGGTGCCGAACGACGGCCGTCCGCCGCCCGCGCCGGAGCCGTAGCCCGCGCTGCGCATCGGGCCGGCCGGCTTCTGGGCCGCTCCCGTGCGCTTCCACTGCAGGTACTGGTCGGGGATCTCCTCCAGGAACCGGGACGGCGGGTTGTACGAGGGGGTGCCCCACGCGCTGCGCATGCCGGACCGGGTCAGGTACAGCCGCTCGCGCGCCCGCGTGATGCCGACGTAGGCGAGACGGCGCTCCTCCTCCAGCTCCTTGGTCTGACCCAGCGCGCGCATGTGCGGGAAGACCCCGTCCTCCATGCCGGTCAGGAAGACCACCGGGAACTCCAGGCCCTTGGCGGTGTGCAGGGTCATGAGGGTGATGACGCCGGAGCCGTCCTCGTCCTCGTCGGGGATCTGGTCGGAGTCGGCGACGAGGGCGACCTGCTCCAGGAACTCGGCGAGCGTGCCGGGACCGGCCGGCGCCGTCCCTTCCGGGGCCTCGGCGGCAGCGGCCTCGCGCGCCTGCTCGAACTCCAGCGCCACGGCGGCCAGTTCCTGGAGGTTCTCGATCCGCGTCTCGTCCTGCGGGTCGGTCGAGGCCTGGAGTTCGGCGAGGTACCCGGTGCGCTCCAGAACCGCCTCCAGCACTACCGCCGGGCCGGCGCCCGAGTCGACGACGGTACGGAGCTCCTCCATCAGCGCATTGAACCGCTTCACCGCGTTGGTCGAGCGGGCCGCCATGCCGAAGGCCTCGTCGACCCGCCGCAGCGCCTGCGGGAAGGTGATCCTCTCGCGCAGCGCGAGAGCGTCGATCATCGCCTCGGCGCGCTCTCCGATGCCGCGCTTGGGCACGTTCAGGATGCGGCGCAGCGGGACGTTGTCCTCCGGATTCGCGAGGACGCGCAGGTACGCGAGGACGTCCCGGACCTCCTTGCGCTCGTAGAAGCGGACGCCGCCGACGACCTTGTACGGCAGGCCGACCCGGATGAAGATCTCCTCGAACACGCGCGACTGGGCGTTGGTCCGGTAGAAGATCGCGACGTCCCCGGCCTTGGCGTCCCCGGCGTCGGTGAGCCGGTCGATCTCGTCGGCGACGAACTGCGCTTCGTCGTGCTCGGTGTCCGCGACGTAGCCGGTGATGACCGCGCCGGTGCCGGCCTCGGTCCACAGGTTCTTGGCGCGGCGGTTCTCGTTGCGCTCGATGACGGCGTTGGCGGCGGAGAGGATGGTCTGCGTGGAGCGGTAGTTCTGCTCCAGCAGGATCGTCGTCGCGTCCTTGTAGTCCTCCTCGAACTGGAGGATGTTGCGGATCGTCGCGCCGCGGAAGGCGTAGATCGACTGGTCGGCGTCACCCACCACGCACAGCTCCGCCGGGGGCAGGTCGGGGTAGCCGGTGCCGACCAGCTCGCGCACCAGCGTGTACTGCGCGTGGTTGGTGTCCTGGTACTCGTCGACCAGAACGTGCCGGAAGCGGCGCCGGTAGTGCTCGGCGACGTCCGGGAAGGCCTGGAGCAGGTGCACCGTGGTCATGATGATGTCGTCGAAGTCGAGGGCGTTGGCCTCGCGCAGCCGCGCCTGGTACATCGCGTACGCCTGGGCGAGCGTCTTCTCGAAGCCTCCCCCGGACTCCGTCCGGGAGGTGCCCCCTGCCGCCTGGTCGGCGAAGGCCTCCTCGTCGACCAGTTCGTTCTTCAGGTTCGAGATCTTGGCGCTGAAGGACTTCGGCGGGAACTTCTTCGGGTCCAGGTCCAGGTCGCGGCAGACGAGCGCCATCAGGCGCTTCGAGTCGGCCGCGTCGTAGATCGAGAAGGAGGACGTGAAGCCGAGCCGCTTGGACTCGCGGCGCAGTATGCGCACGCAGGCGCTGTGGAAGGTGGAGACCCACATGGCGTTGGCACGCGGGCCGACCAGGCCTTCGACGCGCTCCTTCATCTCACCGGCGGCCTTGTTGGTGAAGGTGATCGCCAGGATCTGGCCGGGGTGGACGTTCCGGGCGGCCAGCAGGTGGCCGATGCGGTGCGTGAGCACCCTGGTCTTGCCGGAGCCCGCGCCGGCCACGATGAGCAGCGGGGAACCCGCGTGCACCACGGCGGCGGCCTGCTGTTCGTTCAGGCCGTCGAGGAGCGTCGCCGGGTCGATGACGGGCTTGGGCGCACCGTCCCGGTAGTACGCATCGCCGGTCATGGGCACGTCGAAGTGACCCCCGAAGAGGTCGTCCGCACCCGCCTCCGGGGCGGGGTGCTCCTCGGGCGGCGGCGGGACCTCGTCGGAGGGGGTGAGGTCCGCCAGGAAGCTGTCGTCAAAGAGGCTGCTCATCGCAATCCGAGTCTAGGGGGCGGGACCGACAGGCCAGGACGAGTTCCAGCAGCCCGGGGAAGCGCAGGTCGAGGTCGTCACGGCGCAGGGCGAGATAGAGCCTGCGGCCCTGGGGGCGCTGGCAGATGACTCCGCTCTCGCGCAGCGTCTTGAGGTGGTGCGTGACGCTCGACCTGGGCAGGTCGGGCACCACCTCGCCGCAGAAGGCCTCCTCGCCGGAGGCGAGCTTGCGGACGATCTCCAGCCGGACGGGATGCCCGAGCGCCGCCAGGACGCCGACGAGCTCCAGGCGGTCGACGGCGGGGTGGATCGGGTCGGCGGCGGGCACGCCCTCCACTGTACGCAGTTCTCGTACGGACACCGACCCGCTTCCCGCGCCGCCGGTACGCCCCCGTACGCTCGACTGCCATGGACGTACTCATCAGTGTCTTCGTCGGCCTGCACATCATCGGGATCGCCGCGCTCCTCGGCGGCTTCCTGACCCAGATGAAGGCGATGAGCGCGGGCACCGCCCGCTTCACGCCCGCCATGCTGCACGGCGCGCTCACCATGCTCGTCACCGGCGTGCTCCTCGTCGGTTTCAACGAGATGGACGGCTCGCCCGTCAACAACGTCAAGGTCGGCGTGAAGCTCGCCCTCCTCTTCGTGATCCTCGCCCTCGTCTACGTCAAGCGCGACGAGGAGCACGTGGACAAGGCGCTGTTCGGCGCCGTCGGCGGGCTGACCGTGATCAACATCTTCATCGCCCTTCTCTGGCACTGACCCGCACCGGATCGATCCGCTCCGGTCCGGTGCGGCCAGCTCCGATCTCATCGCGGGCACTTGCGATCATCCCGTCATCCGCCCGTTACCCCCGGGTCTAGCGTCCTCCTCCAAGCACCGGCAGAGGAAGGACGTGAGGCCCGCGTGGCCAGTCATCGAAAGCCCCGGCAGCGCCCCCTCTCCGGCGGCTCGGCACGGACGACCGCCGCCACCCTCGCCCTCGCGGGCGCTGCCACCGCCACCGTCTTCGAAGGCACCTCGCAGGCCGACCCCCGGCCCACCCCCGCCCAGATCAAAACGGAGGTGGACCGGCTCTACGAGGAGGCCGAGGCGGCGAACGAGCGGTACAACGGGGCGAAGGAGCAGGCCGACGAGGCCGAGAAGGCGCTGACCGACCTGCGGGACGAGGCCGCACGCAAGGCGGATCAGCTCAACACCGCCCGCGGCGCGCTCGGGACGCTCGCCGCCTCCCAGTACCGCAGCGGTTCCCTGGGCACCGCCGTCCGGCTCGCCCTGGCGGACGACCCGCAGGAGTACCTCGCCCAGGCCTCCTTCATCTCTCGCGCCGGGGACCGCAACGCCGCCGGGATCGCCGCCGTGCGCCGCAAGCTCGACGAGGTCTCCCAGCTGCGGGAGCAGGCCTCCGGCCGACTCTCCGACCTCCGCTCCCGGCAGGACGAACTCGCCGCCCACAAGGCCGAGGCCGAACAGAAGCTCGCCGCCGCCAGGCGTCTGCTGGCCAAGCTCACCGCCGAGGAGCGCGCCGCCTACGAGGCCCAGGCGCCCGGCACCGCCGCCGCGCCCTCCGGCCCGGCCACCGCGGCTCCCCCGCCGCCCGCCGACGGCTCCCGCGCGGCCCGCGCCGTGTCCTTCGCGCGCTCCGCGATCGGCAAGCCGTACGTGTGGGGCGCGACGGGGCCCGGCTCCTTCGACTGCTCGGGGCTGACCCAGGCGGCCTGGCGCTCGGCCGGAGTCTCCCTGCCGCGCACGACCTACACCCAGATCAACGCCGGCCGACGCGTCTCCCGCGACCAGCTGGCCCCCGGCGACCTGGTGTTCTTCTACTCCGGGATCACGCACGTCGGCCTCTACGTCGGCAACGGCCAGATGATCCACGCCCCGCGCCCGGGATCGACGGTCCGGCTGGCCCCGATCGACTCGATGCCCTGGGCCGGAGCCTCCCGCCCGGCCTGAGCCCCGGCCCCGGCGCACAGCCCGCGGGAGCTACGGGGCCTTGACCACGCCGCTCAGCCAGCCGAAGGTCTGCGGCAACTGCTTGGACCACGAGTCGAGGTTGTGGCCTCCGGTGACCTTCTCGGCGTGCACGGCGGTCGGCTTCTGCGCGAGCGCCTTGAGGTCCATGCCGGACAGGTAGCCGTCGTGCTCGGCGCCCGACATCCACAGCGAGACCGCCGGCGGCACCGGCTGGGCCTTGAGGACGTTCTTCAGGTTGTGCGAGACACGCAGCTGAGGATCCTGGGCGACCAGCGAGGAGGGTTCCTGGCCGGGATCGTTGTAGCCGGAGAGGGAGACGGCCGCGCTGTAGCGGTCGGGGTGGGAGATCGCCAGCTTGGCGGCGCAGTAGGCGCCGGCCGAATAGCCGGCGACGCCCCAGGTGCGGGCCTCGTCCGAGGCGCGGAAGGTGTCGACGACCATCTTGCGGACGTCGACGCTGAACCAGCTGTCCGCGTTGACCTTGCCGGGGAGGTTGGCGCAGCCGGTGTCGCCGTTGCCCACCAGCATGGCGCGCGGGGAGACGAGGATGAACGGCTGCACCTTGCCGCTCTTCATCAGCGGCTCCAGCACCTCGTGCACCTTGAGCCCCTGGAACCAGGACTTGCCCGTGCCCGGGATGCCCGGGATGAGTTCGACGACCGGGAACTTCCTGTCCTTGAAGGCCGGGTCGTCGTACTGCGGCGGCAGCCACACCAGCACGTCGCCCCTGACGCCGGATATCTGCCCGTCGAGCTCGGTCTTCTGGACCCGGCCGCCGAGACCCTCGACCGGCCGGAACGCCTGCTTGACCTCCGGCGCCTCCTCGGCCTGCTTGCCGCCCAGACCGTCGGGGCCGAGGTCGGGCGCGGCGGTGACGTAGTTGCCGGTACCGAGCAGGTCGTCCCACGAGTTGTAGAAGTGCTCGGCCCGGTTGACGGCGACGAACACCACGGCGACGGCTGTGACCTGGGCGAACACCACCATCAGGACACGGGGCACGGCGCGCAGGACGGCAGGGCCGCGCACCTTGCTCCACAGGGCCAGGGGGAGGATGACGGCGATCACGGTCAGCGCGATCACCGACACGAAGAAGGGTGTACCGGTCAAGCTCATCACGCCAGCCTAGAGTGCGGCCGGCGGGAGCCCGGTTGCCCGGGTGACCTGCGGTGTGGATCACACGGCAGGTCCCGGGCGGTCCGGCGTCACACGAGCCGGCGGGCCGTCGCCCAGCGGGTCAGCTCGTGCCGGTTGGAGAGCTGGAGCTTGCGCAGCACCGCCGAGACGTGCGACTCGACCGTCTTCACCGAGATGAAGAGCTGCTTGGCGATCTCCTTGTACGCGTATCCGCGCGCGATCAGCCGCAGCACCTCGCGCTCGCGCTGCGTGAGCCGGTCCAGGTCCTCGTCCACCGGCGGCGCGTCCGTCGAGGCGAACGCGTCGAGCACGAAGCCCGCCAGCCGCGGCGAGAACACCGCGTCCCCCTCCTGCACCCGGAAGACCGAGTCCACCAGGTCGGTGCCGGTGATGGTCTTGGTGACGTAGCCGCGTGCACCCCCGCGGATCACGCCGATGACGTCCTCGGCCGCGTCGGACACCGACAGCGCCAGGAACCGCACCGGATTCTCGGCGGCCGCCATCAGCGGGGCGCAGCGGCGCAGCACCTCGACACCGCCGCCGCCGGGCAGGTGCACGTCGAGGAGGACCACCTCGGGCCGGGTGGCGGTGATGACGGTGACGGCCTGGTCGACGTCGGCGGCCTCGCCGACGACCTCGACGCCGGTCCGGTCGGTCTCGCCGATCTCGGCCTGCACTCCCGTGCGGAACATCCTGTGGTCGTCGACGAGCACCACCCGGACGCGCCTGGTCTCCCCCGTGCCTGCGTTCTCTCCGGCCTCGGTCATGCCGTGTTCGCCGCCCTTTCCATCTCCAGCTCGACTTCCGTGCCGCCGTCGGGCGCGGACCGCAGTCGCGCGGTCCCGCCGTTGCGCTGCATCCGGCCGATGATCGATTCTCGTACGCCCATGCGGTCTTCGGGTACCGCGTCGATGTCGAAGCCGGGCCCCCGGTCCCGTACGGACACGAACACCGTCTGCCCCTCCACCTCCGCGTACACCTGCACCGGGCCGCCCTCGCCACCGTACTTGGCGGCGTTGACCATCGCCTCGCGCGCGGCCTGGATCTGGGCCCCCAGCTTCTCGTCGAGCGGGCAGTCGCCGACGACGACGACCTCGATGGGCACCCCGTGGTGGTCCTCCACCTCGGCCGCGGTCTTCTTCACGGCCTCGGCCAGGGTGACCGGCTCCTCGGCCTCGTCCTTGCCGGTGCCCTCGGGCTTGTAGAGCCAGTTGCGCAGCTCGCGCTCCTGGGCCCGCGCGAGCCGTCGGACCTCGCCGACGTCCTCCGCGTTGCGCTGGATCAGGGTGAGGGTGTGCAGCACGGAGTCGTGGACGTGGGCGGCGACCTCGGCGCGTTCCTGGGCGCGGATGCGCATGAGCCGCTCCTCGGAGAGGTCCTGGGTCATCCGGATCAGCCAGGGTCCGGCGAGCAGGGCGACGCCGACGAGGACGGCGAGGGTGGCGGTCAGGACGTTGCCGAGCTGTGCGGCGGATCCCCGTACCACGATGAAGACGGTGAGGCCCACGCCGACGAGGGCGACGCCGGCGAGCGCGCGGGCGGCCTGGAAGAGGCGCCCGTGCCGTCCCGCGGCCGTGGTCCAGTGGGCGCGGCGGGCGTTGTCCGCCTGCCGCCATACGAGGACCACCCCGGCCCCGACCAGCAGCGTCGGCCACACGTAGCGCCCGGACTCGCCGCCCAGTTGGACCTTGGAGATGAAGATGCCCGCGCCGACGAACAGGGCGATCAGCGCGGTGACCTGCCCCCGGTCGGGCTTGCGCAGCCGGCGGGCGCCGTCGGGGAGGTTCTCGAAGAAGGAGCGGTGCCCGGCGCGCCCGCCGACGCCGAGCGGTACGAACACCCAGAACGCGGCGTAGAGCAGCACGCCCAGGCCGTCCCCCCACATGAACAGGAGCAGGAACGCCAGCCGGACCCAGCCCACGGGCAGCCCGAGGTGCCCGGCCAGACCGCGCGCGACACCGCCGAGCATCCGGCCGTCGGCGCTGCGGTACAGCTTGCGCTGCGGCGGGTCGTCGGCGTCCGGGGCGTGCGGGGGGCGGGTGGCGGCGGCTACGGGCATGTCACCAAGGGTCACACGGCGGGCTGCGGCCCGGCATCAGGGCATCCCCCCACTTCTACCGGGCGGATTTCAGGGTCGCGCCAGGGTAGGGCCGGATTCCGGGTGCCCTCGCCGACCGTCACCATGGACGCATGACCGACGTACACGACGCTCCGCCGGACGGCGCCGGGGCACCCCGGGCGGCTGCCGAGACCCGGCCGCCCCTGCGCCGCAGCAAGCGCGACAAGGTCCTCGCGGGGGTGTGCGGCGGCCTCGGCCGGTACTTCGACCTGGACCCGGTGATCTTCCGGATCGTCCTCGGTGTCCTCGCGGTCACCGGCGGTGTCGGCCTCATCTTCTACGGCTTCGCCTGGCTGCTGCTGCCGCAGGAGGGGGAGGAGGACAGCGAGGCGAAGAAGCTGCTGACGGGGCGGGTCGAAGGGGCGACCCTGGTGGCGGTGTTCGCCGCGCTGGTGGGCTGCGCGCTGTTCCTGTCGATGCTGGACAACGGCGCCCTGGCGGTCTTCTCGGTCCTGGTCGTCCTCGCGCTCGGCGGCGCCTCGTACTGGTCGCAGCGGCGCCGGCAGGCCGCCGCCCCCGAGACGGAGGCGCCCGCCCCCGGTGGGGCCGCGCCCCGCGTCGCCCACGCCCCGGCCGCCCCTCCGGAGACGAAGGCCCCGCCCGCTCCCGGCGCCCCGTCCTGGTGGCGGGACCCGCTGGTCAAGGATGGCACCACCGGCCCCGTCGGCTCGACGGGGTACCTGTGGGGGCCGCCCGACGCCGCCGCGGAGCCCGCGGGCTCCGCGGCCGCCTCCGCCGCGGCTGCCTCCGCCCGGCCGCCCGCGCCCGCCCGGGTCCCGCGGCGCGGCGGCATCGGCGGCCGGGTGTTCGTGCTCGCCCTGCTGGCGGGGGCCGCCGGTACCGCGGCGGAGTGGGAGGGCAGTTCGCTGGGCGCGGCCCTGCAGACCGGGCTCGCCGCCGCCCTGGTCGTCTTCGGCCTGGGCCTCGCGGTCAGCTCCCTGCTCGGGCGCACCGGCTTCGGCACCGTCGTGCTGGCGGTGTGCACCTCCGTTCTCCTGGCGGGCGCCGCGGCCCTGCCGCGCGAGATCGGCACCGACTGGCGGGAGGTCGTGTGGCGGCCGGCAGCGGTGGCCGACGTGCGGCCCTCGTACGAGGCGGGCACCGGGACGGCCACCTTGGACCTGAGCCGGCTGGACGTGCCGAAGGGCACCAGCGTGGCCGTCAGCGCGTCCATCGACGCGGGCCGCCTCAAGGTGCTCCTGCCGCGGGAGGTGACGGCGCGGGCGGACGTCACCGTCCGGCGGCTCGGCGACATCCAGCTGCCGGGCGACTCCGCGGGCCGGATCGAGCGGGCCGGGCCCGGGCAGCAGAACCGGACGGCGACCCTCGCCCCGCCTCCCGGCACCGAGGCCGGCGGAACGGTCGAGCTGGACCTCAGTGCAGGCATCGGACAGGTGGAGGTGGCCCGTGCGGCGTCATGAGTTCCAGCCGGGACGGCTGATCGCGGGTCTGGTCCTGCTGCTGGCGGGAGTGCTCTACCTGCTCGACAGCGCCGGGGAGGCCGACCTGCCGTGGTTCGCGGTCATCCCCATGACCATGGGAGGCCTGTCCCTGGCCTCGCTGGTGGGGCTGGTCACCTACGCCGTGCGCCGTGACCGGCGCGACCGGATCTCCGAGTCCAGCGACAGGTAGGGCGCGCCGGCGAGGATCAGGGGGGTCCAGGCCAGCAGGTAGATCAGGTCGTTGCCGTAGTAGTACGGCGACACCGCCCACGACACCGTGAGCCACAGGCTGAGCGAGATCAGCGCCCCGCCGATCGCCGCGGTCCGCGACAGCAGGCCGGCCAGGGTACCGAGGCCCACCAGGATCTCGGCGACGGCGAGGAACACGGCGAAGCCCACCGGGGACTGCAGGGACAGGTCCACGAGTGCGGGGATCGCGGAGGTCTCGCGCACGCCGCGCATCAGGTCAACGACGGAGCCGTCGCCGGAGGCGGAGAGGAACGCGGGATCGAAGAGCTTGTCCAGCCCCGCGTACACGAAGGTCACGCCGAGGAAGAGCCGCAGCGGCAGCAGGTGGTACCGGGCAGCCTGGTCACGCAGGCCGCGCGGTACGTCGGTCCGGGGAGGTGCTTCGGTTCTCGTCACGGGTCATGTGTACCCCGATCACTCGGCCACGTCGATGGTGCAGCGATTGGATTCCACTCCGGCGGCCGTGACCACCTGGATATCGGTGCGCCCCGGTTCCACTTCCGCCGGGACCGGCACCGTGAGCACCGCGTCGGAAGGGTTGGTGAACCCGCCGGGCACCGGGACCAGCGGTACGTGCACGTGGACGGCCCCGACGCGGACCACCAGCCGGGCGAGCATCTCGGGGGTGTGCGCCCCGGGCGGGACGAAGCCCACGCCCCGGATTTCGATGTCGTCCCCGGGGCGGACGGCGGCGTCCAGGTCCCCGGGTTCCCGTCTGCGCACCACCGACAGCACGAGCGGGCGGCTGCCCTCCGCGTACTTCGCCGCCAGGTACACCGCGGCCGACAGCGCGACCAGCAGGGCCAGCGCCCAGGGCAGCTGCGGCAGCCGGTCCGGGAAGCGGGCGAGCGAGGCCGCCGCGTAGGCCAGCACGACCGTCGAGACGAGCACGTACTGCGCGTCCGGGAAGCTCCCGCGGCCCGCGTCGTCCGTCAGCAGGTCCGCTCCGCGCGGCCGGTCGGCCGGCAGCTTCTGCAGCCGCTGGCTCATGATCCGTACGCACACCACCCGGCGCACCAGCACCGCCACCGCGGAGGTCAGCACGACCACCGACAGCAGCGGCAGCGCCCGGTCCAGGGCGAGTCCCGCGTACAGCCCCTGCCGTTCCGGGCCGGGGCCCGACGCGGCCAGCCGCAGCGCGGGCAGCAGCGTGGCGAACGCCGTCAGCACCACCCAGGCGCTGGGCACCGCCTTCGAGGTGGACAGCCGGTTGTCCTCGCCCACCAGCGGGGCCAGCAGCCCGCCGCGCAGTGATTGGGCGCGGGCGGCTACCGTCAGCAGCCCGGCCAGCAGCAGGGCGGCGAGCAGTCCGGCGGTGCGCGCGGTGGACCAGCCGGTGCCGAGCGCGGCGGCGACCTGGACGATCAGCAGGACGCCCGCGGCGATCCAGACGGCGAGGACGGCCCGCCGCGAGAACACGTACAGCCAGGAGCTGCCGGCTTCCCGGCCGCGGTCGGCGACGTTGCGGGCGGACAGGGTCAGCTCGTCGGAGACCCACTGGCGGGAGGCGCCGAGGGAGTGGGCGACGGCGGCCGGCACCCCCTGCCCGGCGGCGAACTCGTCGCGCTTCTCCAGGAACGCGGCGACCGCGCGGCGGTGCCCTTCCCGCGCGCACTCTTCGCAGGCGCAGGCGCTGGTATGGGTGCCGCGGGACATCTCTTGGACAGCCACGTGCGTGCCGCCTCTCTGAACTACGGGGCAATGCCAGCGAATTGTGCACCACTGCGGCAGTGCTCCGGATTGCGCACGATGTCAGAGCAGGTGATTAACGGTTCATGATGTTGACGCCAGGTCCGCGACGGTCTGCCACAACGGCTGGTAGCTCACCCACGCGGCGAGGTCCCCGCCGAACCGCTCGCGGGTGGCCACGGCGCTGTGGTGGTCGATGAGCACCGGTTTCCCCGCCGCCCGCGCGATCAGCTGGACCTCGGCCGCCCGTTCCGCCGCGACGAACCACCAGGCCGCCGCGTCCACCGAGCCGCCGACCGTCAGCAGCCCGTGGTTGCGCAGGACCAGCGCCTTGTACGGGCCGAGCGCGCGGGCGATCCGCGCGCCGTCCTGCGCTCCGGCGTACTCGTCGAGGAGGGCGTGGTCCTCGTAGAAGGCACAGGCCTCGTGGGTGATCGGGGCGAGCAGTTCGCCGAGCGCGGCCAGCGCCCGGCCGTACGGGGCCTGGGTGCGGACCACGGCCACCGCCCCGGGGCGCGCCCGGTGCACGGCGGCGTGCACGGCGAACGCCAGCTCGTTGACCCGCCGCTCCCCCTGGACCACGTGCCCGTCCCCGTCGACGAGCAGCAGGTCCTCGGGGCCGAGGGCGGCGAAGGCGCGGCCGAAGGGGTTCACCCAGTAGCAGTCGTCGAACTCCGGGTCCCGTGCGGTGACGTGCCCGGCGACCCCGTCCTCGTACCCGAGGCGGGCGAACAGCCGCAGCGTTCCGGCGAGGCGCTGCTTGCGGTACGCACGTTCCTCGGCCGGGTCCTGGTGCGCGGGCGGCATCTCGAACCGCAGCCGGTCCACCGGCACCGGTCCGGGCCGCGTGCCCGGCGTCCCCGTCTCCTCGGACATCGCCCGCCCTCCTCCGGTCCGGCTCCGCCGTCGTCGTCGGCGCAAGGTACTGGCCCCGGCGCGAGGAGAACAGAGCCGCGCGGTGGTGAAACGGCGACGTCGCCGCCGCCCGGTCCGGCCGGGCGACGGCGACGTCGTGCGGGGCGGGGCCCCTTACTCCCACTCGATGGTGCCCGGGGGCTTGCTCGTGCAGTCCAGGACCACCCGATTCACCTCCGGCACCTCGTTGGTGATGCGGGTGGAGATGCGGGCGAGCACCTCGTACGGCATGCGCGTCCAGTCCGCCGTCATGGCGTCCTCGGAGGAGACGGGGCGCAGCACGATCGGGTGGCCGTAGGTGCGGCCGTCGCCCTGGACGCCGACACTGCGGACGTCCGCGAGCAGGACGACCGGGCACTGCCAGATCTCACGGTCCAAGCCGGCCGCGGTGAGCTCGTGGCGGGCGATGGCGTCGGCCTCGCGCAGCAGGTCCAGGCGCTCCTTGGTGACCTCGCCGACGATGCGGATGCCGAGGCCGGGGCCGGGGAAGGGCTGGCGCTGGACGATCTCCTCGGGCAGGCCGAGCTCTTGGCCGACCATGCGGACCTCGTCCTTGAAGAGCTGGCGCAGCGGCTCGACGAGCTCGAACTCGATGTCGTCGGGGAGGCCGCCGACGTTGTGGTGCGACTTGATGTTCGCGGTGCCCGTGCCGCCGCCGGACTCGACGACGTCCGGGTACAGGGTGCCCTGCACGAGGAACGCGACCGCGGGGCCGTCTTCCTGGAGGATCTCCAGCTGGGCCTGCTCGAAGACGCGGATGAACTCGCGGCCGATGATCTTCCGCTTGGTCTCCGGGTCGGAGACGCCGGCGAGCGCGTTCAGGAAGCGCTCCTGGGCGTCGACGACCTTCAGCTGCACGCCGGTGGCGGCGACGAAGTCCTTCTCGACCTGCTCGGTCTCGCCCTTGCGCATCAGACCGTGGTCGACGTAGACGCAGGTCAGCTGGGAGCCGATGGCCTTCTGCACGAGGGCCGCGGCGACCGCGGAGTCCACGCCGCCGGACAGACCGCAGATGGCGCGCTTGTCGCCGACCTGCGCGCGGATGGCCGCGACCTGCTCCTCGACGATGTTGCCGGTGGTCCAGGTGGGGGCCAGGCCGGCGCCGCGGTAGAGGAAGTGCTCCAGGATCTGCTGACCGTGCGTGGAGTGCATCACCTCGGGGTGGTACTGCACGCCGTACAGCTTCTTCTCGTCGTTCTCGAAGGCGGCCACCGGTACGACGTTCGTCGACGCGGTGACGGTGAAGCCCTCGGGGGCGGCGGAGCAGGCGTCACCGTGCGACATCCACACGGACTGGTTCTCCGGGGTGCCCTCGAAGAGGGTGGAGCCGGGCTTGGAGACGTGCAGCGGGGTGCGGCCGTACTCGCGGGCGCCGGTGTTGTCGACGGTGCCGCCGAGGGCGGTCGCCATCAGCTGGAAGCCGTAGCACATGCCGAAGACGGGGACCCCGGCCTCGAAGAGGGCGCGGTCCAGCTGCGGGGCGCCTTCCTCGTACACGGAGGACGGACCGCCGGAGAGGATGATCGCCTTCGGGTTCTTGGCCAGCATCTCGTCGACGGGCATCGAGCTCGGCACGATCTCGCTGTAGACCCGTGCCTCGCGGACGCGGCGGGCGATGAGCTGGGCGTACTGGGCGCCGAAGTCGACGACGAGAACCGTGTCCGGGGCGCTGTCGTGGGCGGCGGAGGGTGCTTCTGGCACGGGGCGGCCTTCCGGCGGAAGAGGTGGCTGTTTTGTCGATTCTAACGGGGCACCCGTACCCCTTTTCGTCTCACCGTCCGAGTCCTGGGCCACGGCGGTGGGGCGCGACGGCGCCGGCGTCATCCGGCCGGAGCTCCGCGGGCGGGGATCGCTCCACCGCCTGCCGGTCGTCGGCGAGGCGGCCGAGAACCGGGCGCGCCACACCCGGCACCGAGGCGTCTCACCATCCGAACCGGGTTGGCCGGAAGGCGTGCGGGGGGACATAATCCCTTCCGTGCGCAAGCAGCTGAGCTTCCTCTTTACCTATGGCACCGGCCGGTCCGGTCGCCATGGGTCATCGTGATGCTCGCCTGAGCCGCTGACTTCCCAGAGCGCCCCGGTCCGACAGGACCGGGGCGCTCTGCGTTCTCCGGACCTGCGGGCCCCACCCCGACAGGAGAGACGACCATGACCACGATCGCCACCGCCCCCGAGCAGCTGATCGCCGAGTCCCGCACCCGCATCGACGCCATCGACGACCGGATCATCGGGCTGATCCAGGAGCGGATGGCCGTCTCGACGGTCATCCAGGACGCCCGGATCGCCTCCGGCGGGCGCCGGGTGCACCTGTCCCGCGAGATGGAGGTGCTGTCCCATTGGAGCGATGCTCTCGGCAAGCCCGGTACCGCCCTCGCGATGACGCTGCTGGAGCTGTGCCGGGGACGGGTGTGACGGCTGTTCGTCACCCGTCCGGAGCGTGACCGCCCCAGGGACGCTTCGTTGGTGAGGTTGTCCGCGTCAGCCAGCCGCGGAACCGCAACACCACGCGTGGCTCCGAAGGAGCGATGAGACGTGCGCCTCGTGGTGCGCGCGTCGTGGGACCTCGCTCCTTCGTGTGACCGGACGGCAGGGGACAGCAGCCCGGTCACCCCGTAGAGGACGGCCGGCCAGGGGGACGCCCCGGGCCGGCCGTTCTGCGTCGGCGGCCGGGCGCCGGACCGTTCCTAGGCGTGTGTGCCGGTCTTGCGGCGGAAGGCCAGGACCAGGCCGCCGCCCGCGGCCACGAGCACCGCGCCGCCGAGCGCGAGCGGCCCGGCGGAGCTTCCGGTGGCGGCGAGACCGCCGTGGGTCGTGGTACCGGAGGTGGCGGAGGGCGTGGCCGAGGCGGTGGCCGTCGCGGTCGGCGACGACGTGGCCGAGGTGGTCGGCGTCGGCGAGGCGCCGCCGTCCTTCGCGGCGATCACGACGGGCGCCTTGTCGTTGGCGTGGTTCGGGTCCCACGGCTGGCCCGCGGTGCCCTCGGGGGTCCACCGTCCGACCGAGACGGAGCCCGCCGCGTTCGCCACGACCTGCTCGATCTTCAGCTCGAAGGGGTAGGCGAACCTCTCCCGCTCCCCCACGACATGCCCGGTGGAGCAGAAGTAGCGCGGTGCGCCCAGCGCCTGCTCTCGGGCCGTGCCGTCGGCGTTGACGCCGTGGCAGCCGGCCGGGACCCTGGTGACCTTCGTACCGGCCGGGATCACGATGTCCGTGCGGGCGACGCTCTCACCGGAGCGCAACTCCGCCACCCAGGCGGGACCGTTGTTGCGGAAGCCGAAGTCGGCCCTGACCGTCTCGCCCACCCCGCCGGCGAGGGAGACGGGCCAGGCCACGAGGTCGGCGCTGTTGCGGGTCCTGAAGTCGAACTCCTGCATGTTGTTCCAGGGATCGAGGTCCCCCGACCGTGCGGAGGCCCCGGCGGCGCGCTCGCGCACGGCCAGTTTCTTGCCGCCGGCCGGCTTCTTGGCCGTCCCGGCCGCCTTCGGCTGGTGCCCGTCGGCGTACACGGCGTAGGTGAGGGTGTCGGCGAAGGCGTGCGGGGCGGCCTTCAGGGTCAGCGGGCCGTCGACCCCGTAGACGGCGCCCGGCGTGTACTCGCCCTCCAGCAGGCATTGCGCCGTGCTCCAGCCCGTGTTCAGGGGCTGCCCCTCACCGGTGTCCTCGGAGTAGGAGCAGTTGTCGTACTGCTCCAGCAGGTCGATGCCGTGGGTGGTGCGCACCTCCAGGACGACGCCCTTCACGGACTCCGTGCCCTCGTTGGCGAAGACGACCGACAGGTTCTGGGTGTCGCCCGGCTTCTGCTCCTCCTTCAGCCGGGCCCGCTCCAGCACGAGGTCGGGGCCGCCGACCCGGACCGTGGTGGTGGCGGACCGGAAGGTGGCTCCCTCGGCCTCGCCGGTCACGGTGAGGTCCGCGGTGGCGCCGGCCTTGCTGCCGCTGGCGGCACTGAGGTCCAGATCGACGACGCGGGTCTCGCCCTTCCACAGCGCGGGGCGCGTGCAGGTGACGGCCGCCTCGGTGAGCGTGCAGTCCGATCCCTGGTGCTTCGCGAGCGCGACGTCCGCGACCCCCTTGAGCCCGCTCAGGTCGATGGTGAAGGTGCTCCGGCGGTCGAACGCCGAGGCGGTGTCGTTGACGAGCCGGAACGCGACCGAGGTCTTCTGCGGTTCGCCGCTCTGCCCGGGGTGCGGGCGCAGGCCGATCTCGGCCGGTCCGGCCAGGACGAGGGCGGGGTCCGCGGCGTGTGCGGGAGTGGCGGCGATTCCCAGGGCGGCGACGCCGCAGGCAGCCAGCAAGGAGATGCGCTTTCTCATGCTGCCGTTGACGGTCGAGGACGATGCGCAGTTGCCTCCTTGGTCATGTGATCGACACCACACCCCGGCCCGGCGGATTCCGGTACAACCATCAAGGCTGAACATCTGTCA
The DNA here is from genome assembly GCF_042742535.1 of Streptomyces sp. NPDC058880. Taxonomy (NCBI): domain Bacteria; kingdom Bacillati; phylum Actinomycetota; class Actinomycetes; order Kitasatosporales; family Streptomycetaceae; genus Streptomyces; species Streptomyces sp. NPDC058880. The sequence continues at coordinate 107,742 of NZ_JBHYMC010000014.1, read as the reverse complement.
CGTATGTACCGCGGTGGGTACCGCGCTCGGAGGGGGAGCGCGGTACCCACCGCCGTCATCCGGTCGGTTCCGGATCCCGTGGGGGAATTTCGGGGACAGCCAGCAACGGCAGCCGCAGCGCGCCGAACGCGTCCTTGGGGACGGCCGGGCGGACCGGTTCCACCGCTTCCAGGCGGGTGTAGGCCGCGCCCTGTTCGGGTCGCGGGTCCCGGTCGCCCTTGTTGGGCCAGTACGCCATCGCCCGCTCCGCCTGCGCGGTGATCGTCAGCGACGGGTTGACCCCCAGGTTCGCGGAGACGGCCGAGCCGTCCACCACCGAGATGCCCGGGTGCCCGTACAGCCGGTGGTACGGGTCCACCACGCCCTCGCCCGCCGACGCTCCGATCGGGCAGCCGCCGAGGAAGTGTGCGGTCAGCGGGGTCCCCATCAGCTCGCCGATGTTGCTGCCGGGAAAGCCGTTGATCTCCTCGGCCAGCAGGGTCGCCGCCCGCGTGGCCTCCTCGATCTGCACCGGGTTCGGGGCGCCGTGCCCCTGGCGGGCGGTCAGCAGGCCCTTCCCGATCCCGCCCGGCCTGCGGTAGGTGGTCAGCGAGTTGTCGAGGGACTGCATGACCAGGCCGATGATGGTCCGCTCCGACCAGCGCCGGTTGGACAGTGAACGGGCCAGTTGGAGGGGGTGCTTCGCGGTCCTGGCCAGCCAGCCGCGGACCCGGTGGGCGCCGTAGGGCACCTGGAGGACGGTCATGAACCCCATCGCGTTGGAACCCTTGCCGTAGCGGACCGGCTCGATGTGGGTGTCGGCGTTGGGGTGCACGGAGGAGGTGATCGCCACGCCCCTGGTGAAGTCGGCCCGCTGCTCCCCGCCTGCGGCCGCGCCGTGCCGCCTGCGGTAGCGGCGGTCGTCGGTCTGCGCGCCGACCAGGCCCTCGGAGTTGGTCCGGGTCAGCTCCCCGAGCCGCTCCGACAGGCGCGGCAGCTCGCCGCGGTCCTTCATGGTGTGCAGCAGGGTCTGCGTGCCGTAGGTGCCCGCGGCGACGACCACGTACCGGCAGCGCAGCACCTTCGCCCTCCCGCGGCGGCGGCCGTCGGTGGGCACGGTGCGGACGCGGTGGCCGCCGTCCGGGTGCTCGGACAGGGCGGTGACGGTCGTCATGGGATGGATGACGGCGCCGGCGCGCTCGGCGAGGTGCAGGTAGTTCTCGTTCAGGGTGTTCTTCGCACCGTGTCGGCAGCCGGTCATGCACTCGCCGCATTCGGTACAGGCCCTGCGGGCGGGGCCGGCACCGCCGAAGTACGGGTCGGCGGTCTCCTCACCGGGCCGGACGCGGGGACCGGCGGCGGCGTCCTCGCCATCGCCGAAGAAGACCCCGACCGGGGCCATGTGGAAGGTGTCCGCCGCGCCCATCTTCTCGGCGGCCGCCTTGAGGTGGACGTCGGAGGGGGTCATGGTCGGGTTGAGGCGCACCCCGAGCATCCGCTTGGCCTGGTCGTAGTACGGGGCGAGTTCCTCCTGCCAGTCGGTGATGGACGCCCACTGCCGGTCCTCGAAGAAAGCCCGGGGCGGCACGTACAGGGTGTTGGCGTAGTTGAGCGAGCCGCCGCCGACGCCGGCGCCCGCGAGCACCATGACGTGGCCGAGCAGGTGGATCCGCTGGATCCCGTACAGCCCGAGGGCCGGGGCCCACAGGTAGTTGCGCAGGTCCCAACTGTTCTTCGGCAGGCTCTCGCGGGTGAAGCGGCGCCCTGCCTCCAGGACGCCGACCCGGTACCCCTTCTCGGTGAGGCGCAGGGCCGAGACCGACCCTCCGAAGCCCGATCCGATGACGATGACGTCGTAGTCGTAGGCGTCGTCGGATGCGTCGTCGTGCGACACGGATACCCCTTAGCGCAGTCGGAGAGCCTTCATGACCTTGAGGCTGCGGGTCATGAACGCCGCGTACGTCTCGTCGTCCATGCCCAGCGAGGGCGCCATCGGGACCAGCCGCTGCTGGGCGACTGTCTGGGCCTCGGTGTACTTGAGGATGCCCTCGGAGCCGTGGCGGCGGCCGAGGCCGGAGTCCTTCATGCCGCCCATGGGCGCCTGGGCGCTGCCGTAGGCGGGGGCGTAGCCCTCGTTGATGTTGACGGTGCCGGTGCGCAGGCGGGCGGCGACCTGGTGGCCGCGGCGGGCGTCCCGGGTCCAGACGCTGGAATTGAGGCCGTAGGCGGTGGCGTTGGCCTCCGCGATGGCCTGCTCCTCGTCGGTGAAGCGGTAGATCGAGACGACCGGGCCGAAGGTCTCCTCTCCGCAGACCGCCATGGCGGCTTCGACGCCGTCGAGGATGGTGGGCTCGTAGAAGAGCGGGCCGATGTCGGGGCGTGCGGTGCCGCCGGCGACGAGGGTGGCGCCCTGGGCGACGGCCTCGTCCACGTGCCGCTGCACGGTCTCCAGCTGGCGCTCGCCGACCAGGGATCCCATGTCGGCGCCGTAGGCGAGGGAGGCTCCGAGCCGCATGGCCCGGGTGCGGGCGGCGAACCGCTCGACGAAGTCGTCGGCGATCGAGGCATGGACGTAGAGCCGCTCGATGGATATGCACAGCTGGCCGGCGGAGGAGAAGCAGGCGCGGACGGCGCCCGCGGCCGCCTTCTCGACGTCGGCGTCGTGCAGGACGAGCATGGCGTTCTTGCCGCCGAGTTCGAGGGAGGCCCCGATGAGTCGGTCGGCTGCGCCCCGGGCGACCTCGCGGCCGGTACGGGTGGAGCCGGTGAAGGAGACGTAGTCGGCGTGGCGGACCACCTCGGGGCCGACGACGGGGCCCTCACCGAGGACGATCTGGAAGACCTCGGCGGGCAGCCCGGCCTCGATGAGCAGGTCGCGGGCCCACAGGGCGGTCAGCGCGGTCTCGGTGTCGGGCTTCATGACGAGTGCGTTGCCCGCGGCGAAGGCCGGCAGGGCGTCTCCGACCGATAGTTCCAGGGGGTAGTTCCAGGGGGCGATCTGGCCGACGACCCCGCGCGGCTGGCGCAGCTCGGTGACCTTGGTGAGGGTGGGCATCGCGCCCGTGTGGCTCTTGGGGCGCAGGTACGAGGGCGCCTTGCGGCCGTAGTGGCGGGCCGACACGGCGACGGCCTGGACTTCCTCGTGGGCGTGCAGGCGCGCCTTGCCGGTCTCCAGCTGGATCAGGTCGAGGACCTCGGCCTGCCGGGCGAGGACCAGGTCGTGGAAGCGCAGCAGGACCGCGGCCCGCCGGCGTACGGGGACGGCCGCCCAGGCGGGCTGGGCGGCGCGGGCCCGGCCGAAGGCCTCGGCCACGTCGTCGGGGGTGGCTTCGGGGAGCTCGGTCAGCCGGCCCCCGGTGAAGGGGGTGTGGTTGGCGGTGCGGCCGGAGCCGATCACTCCGCGGGTCAGCCGTGCGACCAGGCCGGGGGTCACCACGTCGGCCGCGGTGCGGGCGCCGGCCGGGGCCGGGGCGACCGGGTTGGTGGGCTGCGGTGCCGTGCGGAGAGGGGCCTGGGAGGCCTGCGAGTCCGTCATGCCGGTGAGCGTATTGCGCCGGGCAGCCTTTGGGTACCCGCCGGTAACCGGATTTTGCCTTTTCCGCCAGTGATCGCTGGCAGAATGCCGGGATCAGGACTTCTTGGCAGGCGGCTCCCAGCCGCTGAGCACGATGTCGAACTGCTGGCGGGTCACGTCCCAGTCGGCGACCGGACTCGCCATGTAGATCGCGTACTCGGTCTCGTCCGGGGCGATGTACATCTGCTCCCTGGCCCTGCGCGGACCGGGGTGGCTCACCTTCTCCGTCCAACTGAAGTCCCAGAGCGCGGCCCGGGTGCTGCCCCGGAAGGTGTTCTGGTTCAGCTGGTGCTTCTTGTAGTCCGTCCGCTTCCCCACCTGCTGCTCCAGGTCCAGCAGGTGCGCGTACGGGTCCTTGTAGTCCGGGGTGGGATCGGCGGCGATCCGGATGAAGTGCTTGCCGTCGTCCGGGGTGTAGTCGATCTGGTCGCCGTTGGCCTGGCGCTTCCAGCCTTCCGGGACGAACAGGGTGAAGCCGGCGAGGGGGTCGACGACCTTCGTGTAGCCGGCCGGCGCGGTCGACCCCTGCGGCTTGCCGTCGTCGCCCGACGGCCCGCCCGTCGAACTCACGACGCGGTCCGGATCGCTCTCCCCGCCGGCGCCCCCGGTGTACTTGAGGACCCCGAAGACACCGCCGCCGCCGAGCAGCGCGGCCACCAGGGCCACCACCGCGGCACGCTTGACCCAGCCGCCGTCCCGGTCGACGGGCACGGCCGCGGGCGCGGCCGCCGTCCCCGGGACCGCGGGCTCCGGCAGCGGAGCCGTCTGCGCGACCTCCTCGCGCGGGGCCTGCTCCTCGGACCGGTCCTGCGCCGGGGAGAGCTCCTCGGAGGTGACCGCGCGCGTGGGCACGTAGGCGTGCGCCGCCCTCGGCTCGCGGCCCTCCATCGCCTCCAGCAGCATCCGCTCGGCCTCTTCCGCCGAGGGCCGCTCCGTCGGGTCCTTGCGCAGCAGGGACGTGATCACCGGCCCGAGCACCCCGGCCTGGCGCAGCGCCGGCGGCTCGTCGTTCACCACGGCCTGCAGGCTGGAGATGGGCGACGTACGGCGGAAGGGGGAACGGGCCTCCACCGCCGTGTAGAGGGTGGCGCCCAGCGACCACAGGTCCGAGGAGGGGTCGGGGATCCCGCCGGTGACCCGCTCGGGCGCCAGGTAGTCGATCGAGCCCACGATCTCGCCCGTCCGGGTGATGGACGAGTCGCCCTCGATCGCGGCGATCCCGAAGTCCGTGAGCAGCACCCGGCCGTCCTTGGCGAGGAGCACGTTGCCCGGCTTCACGTCCCGGTGCAGCACGCCCACCGCGTGCGCGGCGCGCAGCGCACCCAGCACGTGCAGCCCGATCCGGGCCGCCTCGCGCGGCTCGATCCGCCCCGCCGCCTTGGCCGCGTCGGCGAGTGAGGGGCCGTCGATGTACTCCATGACGATCCACGGCCGGTCGTCGTGCTCCAGCACGTCGTGGACGGTGACCACCGCCGGGTGCTGGATCCGGGCCGCCGCCCGGGCCTCCTTCTGCGTCCGGGCGTGCATGACGTCCCGGTCCGCCTGGGCGACGTACAGACCCGCCGTCAGTTCCTTGACCGCGACGGTCCTGTGGAGCAGTTCGTCATGTGCCCGCCACACCTTCCCCATACCGCCCCGGCCGATCGGCTCGACGAGCCTGTACCGGCCCGCCAGCACGGCGCCCCCACCTGTCTGCTGTTCCACGAATTCCCGCCGCTCTCTGCACTTCAGGCCAGATTACGGAGCCCACGGGGGCTGTCGGAACCGCCCGGGCGCCGAAAGACGGCACTGTGACGCAATCGCCGTACTGATCAGCCGTCAATATCCGATCATCCGCCCGCCTTGTAACTCGCCGTGGCCTTCTCGAAGACCTCGGTGACCTTGGTCTGTTCGTCCTCCGGACCGGTCACCAGGACGACGTGGTAACTGCCGCCCAGCGCGACGACGAAATTGCGGGCGAACACGTTGCGACCGGTCCCGTCGATCCACGTGTAGCGGCCCGTGGCCCGTAGTTGCTGCCCGACCCGGGTGGTCTTGACGTCCCCGACGGTCGACCAGGTGGAGGACCGGTACGGCGTCAGCTCCGGCTCCTTGTCCTTCTGATAGGCCGCCGGGTCCGGATTGCCCTCGACCTTGTCCCGGCCCGGGACCACGGTCAGGACGAACGACCCGTCGGTGTAGCGCACCTGGCCCGCCTCGTTGATCCCCCGGCGCTCCCAGCCCTCGGGGACGGTGATCTCGAAGTGCTCCGGGTCCTGCTGCGTGGTGTAGCCGGGCGGGGCCGGCGCGGGGGCGGCCTGCGACGCGGCGGGCCCGGTCGTCGCGGGGGGCGGGACGGACTTGGGCGTTCCGGTGGGCACCGGGGAGGGGCCCGGCCGCGGCGAGGTGTGCGCCGTGGTCTCCCCGGGGCCGTCCTGGTCCCGCGTCACCCCGGCCCGGGGCAGGAACAGCATCGCGTACGCGACGGCACCGGCGAGGAGGACCAGGACGCCGACGAGCAGGGTCCGGCCGAGTGCCACCGGCTTCCGGGCGGCCGTGGGATTGCGGTGCCGTCCGTGGACCTCACCGCGGCGCCGTACGACGGGCAGCCGCGCGGGATCGGGCTCCGGCATCGGGAGCATCCCGAGACCGGCGTCCGGCTCCGGAGCGGACCGCACGAGCGAGCGCAGCCAGCCGCGCAGCTCCTCGAAGTCGGGCCGCTCGGTGGGATCCTGGCGCAGCAGGGACTCCACGACCGGGCGGAGCGCGCCGCACTCCTCGGCGAACGCGGGCGGCTCGGCGCAGACCATCTCGACGAGCTCGGCGACGCTGTCCTCCGGGTACGGGGCATGGCCCTGCACGGCGCGGTAGAGCAACGCGCCGAGCGCCCACAGGTCGGTGGCAGGCCCGACGGGTGCCGCCAGCTGCCAGTGCCCGTGCACGGGGCCGGCCTGTTCGGGCGCCCACCGCTCGGTGATCGCGCCGACCACGGCCATGCGCGTGTGCCGCGCCCGCTCGGCGTCGAGGCCGCTCCACGGGGCCGTCTGCGCCGGGGGCCGCGGGACCGGCTCCGGTCCGGGCCCCGGTGACGGGCCGCCGGGTGCCGGGTGCTCCGTGGCCGGGCGGTCCGGGGCCTCGGCCTGGCGGTAGCCCTGGGGCAGGGCGAGTTGCGCGGGCAGGGCGGACGCGGCCGGCGGGGCGGCCCGGCTCCACGCGGACGGGGGCGGGGGCGGGACGGGCCGCGGCCGTACCTCGGGCGCCGGCTCGCTCCGGGGCATCGGCTCGCTCCCGGCCCCGGGCTCGGTCCCCGGCTCGGGCTCGGGGTGGGGTGCGGGCTGCGGCAGGGCCGGGCGGCGCGGGGTCGCGCCGTGCCAGGGGCCGGCGGCCTCTTCCCGGGCCCCGTCCCCGGACCGGTCCCCTTCCCCGGACTGCGGTCCTCCGCCGTACGGGTAGGAGTAGCCCTGTGGGAGGGCCGACCCGCCGGGCCGACGTTCGGCCGCGGCTCCGGCCGCGGGCTCGATCGCGGCCCCAGTACCGGCCTCGGCCTTGCGCTGCTCGGTGACCCGGGCTGCCGCGGCCCGCGCGCCCGCCCGGTACGCGGCGATGACCCCGGCGCGCGCGGCGGCCTGGACGTCGGCGCCGTCCCGCGGCCGCCCGGGGGTGATGTGGTCGGTGTACCGCGGCCCGGTGTCGTAGCCCGGGGCCACGAGCGGCGCGTACCCGGGGGCGCCGTCCGCTGCGGGCCGGGGCGGGGGCGGCTCCTGGGCCGGGGCCGCGCGCGGTGGCGCCGCCTGCGTGGGGGCCGGTCCGGTATCGACCTGCGGGGCGGGGGCGGTCTGCGGGGCGGGGGCGGGACCCGCGCCCCACGTCTCCTCGGGGCCGGAGCCGGTGGCCCGGGGGACGGGGTCGTACCCGCACAGGGCCTCCTCCGCGGCGCCCGCCGCGAGACCCGTCAGGACGACCCGGCCGTCCTCGCACACCATCACCGTCCGGACGGTGATGTTGCGGTGTGTCCAACCGTGAGCGTGCAGCACGCGCAGCGCGGTGAGCACGTCCGACGCCACCTCGGCAGCGCGGTAGGGGCTCAGGGGTTCGTCGGCGAGCAGCGCGGCCAGCGGCTTGGCCGGGACCAGTTCGCTCACTATCCACAACGACTCGCCCTCGGCGAACACGTCGAAGACCTGGTCCAGCCGGGGGTGGTCGGGAATCGCGGCCGCGGCCTGCGCCGCCTCGATGGCGCGCCGCACGGCCGGAAGGTCGGCGGGAGCGCGGCGGGCCGCAGGGACGGCCGGCGGCCCGTCCACCAGCTCGGCGTCCACGACCTCCGGCAACGGCACCTGCCGTACGAGGACTTCTTGTCCGCCGCGCGTGTCGAAGGCCCGGGTCTCGACGAGCTCGTACGCGTCGGACGGCGGCAGCGGCAGGCGGTAGCGGCCGGCCAGGATCCGGCCCGCGTACTCCTCCACATCGCCTCCCCCGAGTGCGGCAGGCTCCCAGGCCCCCGCTGACACGATACGTCGGCAGGGGCGCCTGCGTCCCGGGCTCAGCCGAGAGGCTGGAACGTCTGGAAGGCCACGTCACGCATCTGGGTGCACTCGGGACCGTCCCACTGGTCCGCGGGACAGCTGATCATGATCGCGTAGCCGTGCGTGGCATCGATCTTGAACCCGCGGTTGAGCACACGGACCCTCATGCCGGCCTGCTCGCGCTCGAACTCCCAGTCGGCGACGGTCGGGTAGCCCCGGTACTCCGCCTTGTCTATGCGGATCTGCCGGTACCCCTTGCTGCTGCTGCCCACCGCCGGGGCCAGCCTGGACCAGGCGAGGGCCGCGTCGTCGGTCGGCTTGTTGTTGTAGTCGACCTGGATCCTCGGGAAGCCACCGTCGCGGCTGAATATCGCGCCGGAGTTCTCGCCGGCCGTGCCCGTCCGCCTGAACCCTTCGGGCATCGCCATCGAGAAGTGGAAGCCGGGCTCCGTCACCATCGCATATCCGGCGGGGAGGGCGCCGACCACGCCCCCGGTCGTGGTGCCCTGCCCCTGGCCTTGGCCCTGGTCCGCGGCCGGGGGCTGCTGGCCCTGGCCCTGTCCCTGGCCCTGACCGTCGGCGCCCGCGTCGGTGCCGGTGCCCTCGGTGCCGCCCGCGCCGGTCTCACCGGTGTTCCCCGAGGGCTGCGGGGAGCCCTGCCCGGCTTCGCCCGAGGTCTGCGGGGCGGACGCGGCCGGGGTCGCCCCGCCGTTCTTGCCCTGGTCCTTCTTGTCCTTGTCGTCGCCGCTGACCGCCCAGACGATCAGCGAGCCGACCACCGCCAGCACCGCGACCACGGCGACCACGGCCAGCGCGATGGTGCGGCGCTGCATGACGTCCGTGAGGGGTGCGACGACGGGGGCGGGCCGACCCTTGGGCGCCTCGGCGGCCGAGACCGCGACCGCAGAGGCGGCCGGGGCGGCAGTCGCCGCCTTGCGGGCGGCCTTCAGTGCGGCGCGGGCACGCTCGCGCTGCTCCCGCTCGCGACGCTCCCGTTCCTTCTTCGCCGCCTTCTCGGCGGCCTTCTCCGCGGTGGCCTTCTCCGCGGCCTGCTTGGCGTCCGCCAGCGATATCTGCCGGGTCTTCTCGGCGACCTCGGGCACCACGGGGGCCGCTACCGGCTCGGGCGCGGCGAGGACGGCGGTGAGCATCTCCCGGGCGCGGCCCTCGTCGAGGCGGCGGGCCGGGTCCTTGGCGAGCAGCCCGTAGATGACCTCGGTGAGCGGGCCGGCGTTCTTCGGCGGGTCGACCGGCTCGGTCATCACCGCGGTGAGCGTGGCGAGCGCGGAGCCCTTGTCGTACGGGGGCACGCCTTCGACCGAGGCGTACAGCAGGCCGCCGAGCGACCACATGTCGGCGGGCGGGCCGGGCTTCTGGCCGCGGGCGCGCTCGGGCGAGATGTAGGAGGGGGCGCCGACGAGCATGCCGGTGGAGGTGACGGAGGGGTCTCCCTCGACCTGCGCGATGCCGAAGTCGGTGAGGACGACGCGGCCGCTGCCGGCGATGAGCACGTTGGACGGCTTGACGTCCCGGTGCAGGATGCCCTGGCCGTGGGCGGCGCGCAGGACGTCGAGCACCGCGAGGCCGACCTCGGCGGCGCGGTGCGGGGTGAGGGGACCGTTCTCCCGGATGAACTCGGCGAGCGAGGGCCCCTCGATGAGCTCCATGACGATCCACGGCCGGGCGTCCTCGTCGACGACGTCGTAGACGGTGACGGCGCCGCCGCTGCGGATCCGGGCGATGGCCTTGGCCTCGCGGAGGGTGCGGGTGATGAGACGGCGCTTCTCGTCCTCGTCGACCCCGCTGCTGAAGCGGAGCTCCTTGACGGCGACGGTGCGGCCCAGGGTCTCGTCCTGCGCCCGCCAGACGGTGCCCATGCCGCCCTTGCCGAGGACGGCGCCCAGTCGGTAGCGGCCGGCCAGCAGCCGCCCTTCGTCCTGCCCGTCCCCGGCCGCCTTGGCGGCGGCGGCCTTGACGGCGGCGGCCATGGCGTCGGCCTTCTCGACGACGGGATTACTCCCGGTCGCCCCGACCGCCTTGGCCGCAGGCCTGGCGGCGACGGGCTCGGCCGCAGCCACGCCTCTGTCCGGCCCCGATCCGGCAGCCGCAGGCTTTGCGTCCTCGGGCTCCGCCACAGGCACGGCCTTGCCCGACCCGGGCTTCGCAGCCGAAGGCTTCACCCCGTCAGGCTCCACCGCAGAAACGGACGCAGGCTTCGCGTCCTCGGGCTTCACGTCCTGAAGCTTCGCGCCCTCGGGCTTCACAGCCTCGGACTTCACGTCCTGAGGCTTCGCGCCCTCGGGCTTCACGTCCTGAGGCTTCACGTCCTGAGGCTTCGCGTCCTCGGGCTTCGCGACAGCCGTCGCCCTGCCCGGCCGCGCCTTCGTCCCGCCGGGCTTCCCCGCAGGACCGGCTTCGGCGCCCTCGGACTCCGCCACAGGCACGGCCTTGCCCGGCCCCGGCTTCGCAGCCGAAGGCTTCACCCCGTCAGACTCCACCGCAGACGCAGAGGCAGGCTTCGGCCCGTCAGGCTCCGCCTCGGCAGCAGCCCTTGCCGCGGGCACGGAAACATCCTCGGGCTTCGCCGCGGGCGCGGAGGCGGGGGCGGACCCCGCCGAAGCGCCATCGTCAAGCTTCGCCGCAGACGCCCCGGCAGGTGACTCGGTGTGCTCCGGCTTCGACATGCGTCCCCTCTGCGATCGTGCCGCTGCTCCGCCCGCCCCAGCGGCTGAGCGACCCGGCGGCCGGGGCCCACGGTAACCCGCCCCGGCAGAGCCATCATTGTTCCTCACTCCGCAACGGACGGACCCCCCGGGTCTGCGGTTCCGCCTTCCGCATCCCGGAGTTACAACGGAACGATGTCGGGCGCTCCCAGCCGTGCCGCGTCCGCCGTCTGGTCGTCCGGCTGACGCTGCGATTCCCGCTCGGCCTGGACCCTCTTCTCGTAGTGCTCCACTTCCTTCGCGGTCTGCTGCTCGTCCCACCCCAGCACCGGTGCCATCAACTCCGCGCACTCCCGGGCCGACCGGGTCCCCCGGTCGAAGGTCTCGATCGAGATCCGCGTCCGCCGCGTCAGCACGTCGTCCAGGTGCCGCGCGCCCTCGTGCGAGGCGGCGTAGACGATCTCCGCCCGCAGGTAGTCGTCCGCGCCGGTCACCGCCCGCCCCAGTTCCGGATCGGAGGCGACGAGGTCCAGCAGTTCCTCCGTCAGCGTCCCGTACCGGTTCAACAGGTGTTCCACCCGCACCACGTGAAGGCCCGTCCGGGCGGCGATCCTGGCCCGTCCGTTCCACAGGGCCCGGTACCCCTCGGCCCCCACCAGCGGCACGTCCTCCGTCACGCACGGTGCCACCCGCTGGTCCAGTCCGTGCACGGCCTCGTCGACCGCGTCCTTCGCCATGACCCGGTACGTCGTGTACTTGCCGCCGGCGACCACCACCAGCCCCGGCACCGGATGCGCGACCGTGTGCTCGCGGGAGAGCTTGCTCGTCGCGTCGGACTCGCCGGCCAGCAGCGGCCGCAGACCGGCGTAGACGCCCTGGACGTCGTCGCGCGTCAGCGGCACGGCCAGCACCGAGTTCACGTGTTCCAACACGTAGTCGATGTCCGCACTCGATGCCGCAGGGTGCGCCTTGTCCAGGTCCCAGTCGGTGTCCGTGGTCCCCACGATCCAGTGCCGCCCCCACGGGATGACGAACAGCACCGACTTCTCGGTCCGCAGGATCAACCCGGTGGTCGAGTGGATGCGGTCCTTGGGCACGACCAGGTGGATGCCCTTGGAGGCCCGCACGTGGAACTGCCCGCGCTCGCCGATCAGCGCCTGGGTGTCGTCCGTCCACACCCCGGTGGCATTCACCACCTGCTTCGCGCGGATCTCGTACTCGACGCCGCCCTCCACGTCCCGCACCCGCGCGCCGACCACCCGTTCGCCCTCGCGCAGGAACCCGACGACCCTCGCCCGGTTGGCGCAGTGCGCACCGTACGCCGCGGCCGTCCGCACGAGCGTGGTGACGTACCGGGCGTCGTCCATCTGGGCGTCGTAGTACTGGAGGGCTCCCACCAGGGCGTCCTTACGCAGCGCCGGCGCCACCCGCAGCGCCCGGGCGCGCGAGAGGTGGCGGTGCACCGGCAGCCCCCGGCCGTGCCCGCTGGAAACCGACATCGCGTCGTACAGCGCCACGCCCGCGCCGGCGTAGAGCCGCTCCCAGCCCTTGTGCTGCAAGGGGTACAGGAAGGGCACGGGCTTGACCAGGTGCGGCGCGAGGCGCTCCAGCAGCAGGCCGCGCTCCTTGAGCGCCTCCCGTACGAGGGCGAAGTCGAGCATCTCCAGATAGCGCAGGCCGCCGTGGATCAGCTTGCTCGACCGGCTGGAGGTCCCGGAGGCCCAGTCCCGCGCCTCCACCAGGCCGGTGGACAGGCCCCTGGTCACGGCGTCGAGTGCGGTACCGGCGCCGACCACGCCCGCGCCCACGACGAGCACATCCAGTTCCCGTTCGGCCATCCGGGTGAAGGCGGCGGCTCGCTGCGCCGGCCCCAGTGTCGCTGTCCTCACGGCTGCCTCCCGTTGGTGCGGGTGAGATCCCGCTCACATGCCCCGTTTGACGATTCTGACGTCCCGCACCCGCATCAGCCACCGCCTGTGGACAACACAACGGCGACGTTCACCCTGTAATGCGACATATCTGTCATATATAAGCCTAGTCTGACATTGCGCCAGCTCGCCTGACCTCGGGAGGACTTGCGCGGCACCCCCTCACGCCAGGGAAGGGACGGCATCCCCATGCCCGCAGACCTCGCCGTCATCGGACTCGGCCACCTCGGCCTTCCGCTCGCCCAGGCGGCCGTCGCCGCCGGAATCGAGACGGTCGGCTACGAGAGCGGCCCGGTCACCGACTCCACTCTCTCCGCTGCCGAGATCCGCCGCATGTCGGCGGCCGGCTTCCGGGTCACCACCAACCCCGCCGAGCTCGGCCGGGTCCGCACGGCCGTCATCTGCGCCCCCACCCGGCTCGGCGCCGACCGCGCGCTGGACCTCTCCGCCGTGGGCGACGCGGGCCGCGCCCTCGCCGCGCGGCTGCGCCCGCACACCACGGTGATCCTCGAATCCGCCGCGCACCCCGGCGTCACCGAGGACTACCTGCGGCCGATCCTGGAGGAGGGGTCCGGGCTCCGCGCCGGCCGGGACTTCCACCTGGCCTACTCCCCCAGCCGCCTCGACCCCGGCAACCGGACCCACGGCATCTCCAACACCCCCAAGGTGATCGGCGGCCTCACCCCCGCCTGCACGGAGTCGGCGCACGCCTTCTACGCCCGCCTCACCGAGAAGGTGGTCCGCGCCCGGGGCCTGCGCGAGGCCGAGACCGTGCAACTCCTCGAAACCAACTACCGCCACGTCAACATCGCCCTGATGAACGAGATGGCCGTGCTCTGCCACGACCTCGGCGTCGACCTGTGGGACGTCATCCGCTGCGCCGAGACCAAGCCGTACGGCTACCAGGCCTTCCGCCCCGGACCCGGCGTCGGCGGCCACGGCGTCCCGCTCGACCCGAACTACCTGCCCCACACCAGCCGCACCCCCGGGCACCCACTGCGGATGGTCGGCCTGGCGCAGGAGATCAACGACCGGATGCCGCAGTACGTCATCCAGCGCTCCGCCACCCTGCTGAACGAGCACGGCAAATCGGCTCGCGGGGCCCGCGTCCTGCTGCTCGGGGTCACGTACAAGCCCGATCTCGCCGACCAGGAGGGCTCCCCGGCCGGCGAGATCGCCAGCCGCCTCATCGACCTCGGCGCCCTGATCAGCTACCACGACCCCTACATCACGGGCTGGCGGGTCAGGGACCGGCCGGTCCCCCGCGCCGAGTCCCTGTACGAGGCCGCGGCCAACGCCGACCTGACGATCCTCCTCCAGCACCACCGGACCTACGACATGCAGGCCCTTGCCGTGAAGGCGCAGCTGCTCCTGGACACCCGCGGCGCCAGCCCGGTGGGCGCGGCCCACCGCCTCTGAACAGCGGAAAATACCCCCTGCCGATGTCCGACGGGCCTGCTAGCCTGCGGCGTCACTTATCTCGTACTTACGCCTTATGGCCACACGTGCGTTCGCCTACTCCCCGGTTGCCGCCCCTGCCCCGACCCGCAGCGGCAACCTCGGCCTGGCGGTCCTCGCCGCGACCGGCACCGCCGTGGCCGCGGGCGCCGCCTACGGCGGCATCATGAATGCGATCTCCTTCCAGATCGGCTACCTGGCCGCCGGCGTCGGCCTCGCGGTCGCCCTCGTCGCCGTCCGCATCGGCGGCCGCAACCCCCTCCTCCCGGCCCTGAGCGCCGTGCTCACGCTGGCCGGGGTGTACGTCGGCTACCTCCTGGACATGGCCCTCGCCATCTCCGAGCACCAGGGGATCCCGGTCTCCGAACTGCTCACCACCGAGCTGGTGAAACTGAACCAGTTCTACGTGGACAACATGGACCCGATCTCGATCCTCTTCTACGCGATCGGCGCCTACGCGGCCTTCCAGACCGCCCGCAAGGCCGCCGGCTGACGCACCGGCGGCCGACGGAGCACTGAGCAGGCCCGACGGACCAGGCGCGCTCCGCCCGCTCGACGCGGGCGTTCCGCCCTCCTGCGTGGTCCGCATGCCACCGCGTGATCCCGCCCGGATCCCACAGCCGGGGCAGACGCCCGTCCCGCTGCGGGCGGCCCCGCCGACTCGCAGCGGCGCGGCGAAGGCTGATCCGGCTCGCATGCCGGAGGGCCCGACCCCCTGAGCGGGAATCGGGCCCTCCGGCAGATGCGGCCGGGGTCAGCGGCGGTGCTGGGAGTCCGCGACGGTGACCTCGACCCGCTGGAACTCCTTGAGCTCGCTGTAGCCGGTGGTGGCCATCGAGCGGCGCAGTGCGCCGAAGATGTTCATCGAGCCGTCCGGGCTGTGCGAGGGACCGGTGAGGATCTCCTCGGTGGTGCCGACGGTGCCGAGGTCGACCTTCTTGCCGCGCGGCACGTCCTCGTGGACGGCCTCCATGCCCCAGTGGTTGCCCTTGCCGGGCGCGTCGGTGGCGCGGGCCAGCGGGGAGCCCATCATGACGGCGTCGGCACCGCAGGCCACGGCCTTCGGGATGTCGCCCGACCAGCCCACACCGCCGTCGGCGATGACGTGCACGTAGCGGCCGCCGGACTCGTCCATGTAGTCGCGGCGGGCAGCGGCCACGTCCGCGACGGCGGTCGCCATCGGGACCTGGATGCCGAGCACGTTGCGCGTGGTGTGCGCGGCGCCGCCGCCGAAGCCGACCAGCACGCCCGCGGCGCCGGTGCGCATCAGGTGCAGGGCCGCCGTGTAGGTGGCGCAGCCACCGACGATGACCGGGACGTCCAGCTCGTAGATGAACTGCTTGAGGTTCAGCGGCTCGGCCGCGCCGGAGACGTGCTCGGCGGAGACGGTGGTGCCGCGGATGACGAAGATGTCCACGCCCGCGTCGACGACGGCCTTGGAGAACTCGGCGGTGCGCTGCGGGGAGAGCGCGGCGGCGGTGACGACGCCCGAGTCGCGCACCTCCTTGATCCGCCGGCGGATCAGGTCGGCCTGGATCGGCGCGGAGTAGATCTCCTGGAGGCGGCGGGTGGCCGACTCCTCGTCCAGCTCCGCGATCTCGTCGAGGAGCGGCTGCGGGTCCTCGTAGCGGGTCCACAGGCCTTCGAGGTTCAGCACGCCGAGACCGCCGAGCTCGCCGATGCGGATGGCGGTCTGCGGGGAGACGACCGAGTCCATGGGGGCGGCCAGGAAGGGGAGCTCGAAGCGGTACGCGTCGATCTGCCAGGCGATCGAGACCTCCTTCGGGTCCCGGGTACGCCGGCTCGGGACGATGGCGATGTCGTCGAACGCGTACGCCCTGCGGCCGCGCTTGCCGCGCCCGATCTCGATCTCAGTCACGTGTGGTGGCCTTTCCTCTGGGTCTGCCCGTCCAGTATCCCCGAACCCCGGCGGGCCGCGTTCCGGTGACCGCTGTACGGACGCAACACGCAGGGGCGGACCCGTTGAACCGGGTCCGCCCCTGCGTAGCGCCTGCTCAGCCCTTGCGGCTGTAGTTCGGTGCCTCGACGGTCATCTGGATGTCGTGCGGGTGGCTCTCCTTGAGGCCCGCCGAGGTGATGCGCACGAAGCGGCCGTTGTCCTGGAGCTCCGGCACGGTGCGCCCGCCCACGTAGAACATCGACTGGCGCAGGCCGCCGACGAGCTGGTGGACAACCGCGGAGAGCGGGCCGCGGTAGGGCACCTGGCCCTCGATGCCCTCGGGGATGAGCTTGTCGTCGCCGCCCACGCCCTCCTGGAAGTAGCGGTCCTTGGAGAAGGAGCGCTGGTCGCCGCGGGACTGCATCGCGCCGAGCGAGCCCATGCCGCGGTAGGACTTGAACTGCTTGCCGTTGATGAAGAGCAGCTCGCCGGGGGACTCCTCGCAACCGGCGAGCAGGGAGCCGAGCATCACCGTGTCGGCGCCGGCGACCAGGGCCTTGGCGATGTCACCCGAGTACTGCAGACCGCCGTCGCCGATGACCGGGACGCCGGCCGCCTTGGCGGCGAGGGAGGCCTCGTAGATCGCGGTGACCTGCGGGACGCCGATGCCGGCGACGACGCGGGTGGTGCAGATGGAGCCGGGGCCGACGCCCACCTTGATGCCGTCGCAGCCGGCGTCGATCAGGGCCTGGGCTCCGTCGCGGGTCGCGACGTTGCCGCCGATGACGTCGACCGCGGAGTTCGACTTGATCTTGGCGACCATGTCGCCGACCAGTCGGGAGTGGCCGTGGGCGGTGTCGACGACGATGAAGTCGGCGCCCGCCTCGATCAGGGCCTGGGCGCGCTCGTACGCGTCGCCGGCGACGCCCACCGCGGCGCCGACCAGGAGGCGGCCTTCCTTGTCCTTGGCGGCGTTCGGGTACTTCTCGGCCTTGACGAAGTCCTTGACCGTGATGAGGCCCTTGAGGACGCCAGCGTCGTCGACCAGCGGAAGCTTCTCGATCTTGTGGCGGCGCAGCAGCTCCATGGCGTCCACGCCCGAGATGCCGACCTTGCCGGTGACCAGCGGCATCGGGGTCATGACCTCGCGCACCTGGCGGCTGCGGTCCGACTCGAAGGCCATGTCGCGGTTGGTGACGATGCCGAGGAGCTTGCCCGCGGGGTCGGTGACCGGGACGCCGGAGATGCGGAACTTCGCGCAGAGCTCGTCGGCCTCGCGCAGGGTCGCGTCCGGGTGCACGGTGATCGGGTCGCTGACCATGCCCGACTCGGAGCGCTTGACGAGGTCGACCTGGTTGGCCTGGTCCGCGATGGAGAGGTTGCGGTGCAGCACGCCGACGCCGCCCTGGCGGGCCATCGCGATGGCCATGCGGGCCTCGGTGACCTTGTCCATGGCCGCGGACAGCAGCGGGATGTTCACGCGCACGTTGCGGGAGATGAGGGAGGAGGTGTCGATGTCGTTCGGCGCCATGTCCGATGCGCCCGGCAGCAGCAGCACGTCGTCGTAGGTCAGTCCGAGCGTGGCGAATTTGTCGGGCACTCCAGTCGAACCGCTGTCAGTCATGACACCTTCCCAATGGTCTTGCTCAGCGCGGATGTCCATGCTAACGGGATCCCGACGCGTCTCATTCCACGACCAAGGTCAACCAGAAGTTTCGTATTTTCCTACGGGCGCACCTACTGCTCGGCGAGCGCGCGGAGCCGGCTGAGGGCCCGGTGCTGGGCCACGCGCACGGCTCCGGGGGACATCCCGAGCATCTGGCCGGTCTCCTCCGCGGTCAGCCCGACGGCCACCCGTAGTACGAGGAGTTCGCGCTGGTTCTCCGGAAGGTTCGCCAGCAGCTTCTTGGCCCAGGCGGCGTCGCTGCTGAGCAGCGCGCGCTCCTCCGGGCCCAGCGAGTCGTCCGGCCGCTCGGGCATCTCGTCCGACGGCACGGCCGTGCTGCCCGGGTGCCGCATGGCAGCCCGCTGCAGGTCGGCGACCTTGTGCGCGGCGATGGCGAAGACGAAGGCCTCGAAGGGGCGGCCGGTGTCCCGGTAGCGCGGCAGCGCCATCAGGACGGCGACGCAGACCTCCTGCGCCAGGTCCTCGACGAAGTGCCGGGCGTCACCCGGGAGCCGGGACAGCCGGGTGCGGCAGTAGCGGATGGCGAGGGGGTGCACGAAGGCGAGCAGGTCGTGAGTGGCCTGCTCGTCGCCCTCCACCGCTCGGCGCACGAGCGCACTGACGCCCCCGGTGCCGCCGCCGGCGGCGGCACCGGTGGGGCCTGTGGCCGCAGGGGACCCCGGGGCCTCGTCGTCGCGCATCCGTCCATGGTGCCTTGGCGCCGGAGCATCCGCGGCACCGCGGCCCTTGTTGTGCGTCGAAGCGTTATGAGCGGGTGCGCCGGAACTCTTCATCTGCGCCCTCCCCTCCCGCTCGGCCGAATAGTCCCCGAGAGACTCCACACCCTCAAGGATGCGGCATCGCGCACGAAGCGAGACGTCCCCCGGATTGTGCCCCGCCAACCCCCGGGTGCGCACCGGGTACGGCGGGACAGGGCTACCGCGACGAGAAGAGGCGCCAGGGGCGCCGGGACGGCAAGAGCGGCGCGCCGCCCCGTCCACCGGTGGCGGACGGGACCGCTCTCGACGATCCGCGGTCTGCGGCGGACCGGGCCGGGCCCGGCCGCTGCGGGGTCAGCGGACGAGACCCCAGCGGAAGCCGAGCGCCACGGCGTGCGCGCGGTCCGAGGCGCCGAGCTTCTTGAACAGCCGGCGGGCGTGCGTCTTGACCGTGTCCTCGGAGAGGAAGAGCTCGCGGCCGATCTCCGCGTTGGACCGGCCGTGGCTCATGCCCTCCAGCACCTGGATCTCGCGCGCGGTGAGGGTGGGCGCGGCGCCCATCTCGGCGGAGCGCAGCCGGCGCGGGGCCAGCCGCCAGGTCGGGTCGGCGAGGGCTTGGGTGACCGTGGCCCGCAGTTCGGCGCGCGAGGCGTCCTTGTGCAGGTAGCCGCGGGCGCCGGCGGCGACCGCGAGGGCCACGCCGTCCAGGTCCTCGGCGACCGTCAGCATGATGATGCGGGCGCCGGGGTCGGCCGAGAGGAGGCGGCGGACCGTCTCCACACCGCCGAGCCCGGGCATCCGCACATCCATCAGGATCAGGTCGGAGCGGTCGGCGCCCCAGCGGCGGAGGACTTCCTCGCCGTTGGCAGCCGTCGTCACACGCTCGACGCCGGGCACGGTGGCAACCGCGCGACGGAGCGCCTCTCGGGCAAGCGGGGAGTCGTCGCAGACGAGGACGGATGTCATGACCGCCCTCCGCAGCTGCTGATGCGCGTCACCTTGAGCCTCCAGGCTGGTACGTATCGTCACCTGTGCGGTCGATGCTCCCGGACACCTGTCCGAGAACTTGTGGGTTCAACCGCCTTCGCACTCTCAACGATGGTCACTCGAAAGAGTTACGGGTCGGACGGACACCTTCGGCACTCTACGTGAGGAAGCGAACACCGTGGTGGAGGCGCAAGCCGCCTGTCCTCCATCTGGAGCTATGCCCTATTTGGCGGCTTTCCTTCCGTTTGGCACGTGTCTGAGGCTAGATTCCCAATGAGTCATATTTACATCTACTCCGACAGTAGGTGTGGAGACCCTTGGAGACATGGACCGTATCCGCCTCAGTACCGGCACCAAGAGGACTACCAATGGCAGATTTCTCCCGCCTCCCCGGACCGAACGCCGACCTCTGGGACTGGCAGCTGCTAGCCGCCTGCCGCGGGGTCGACAGCTCCCTCTTCTTCCACCCGGAGGGCGAGCGGGGCGCGGCCAGGAGCGCGCGCGAGGCCTCGGCTAAAGAGGTCTGCATGCGATGCCCGGTTCGTTCGGAATGCGCCGCGCACGCACTCGCCGTCCGTGAGCCCTACGGGGTGTGGGGCGGCCTCACCGAGGACGAGCGCGAGGAACTGATGGGCCGCGCCCGGCACCGCCTGATCCCCGCGTCGAGTGCGATCGGACCGATCGCGCCGCACTGAGAGCCGACGAAACAACGGAAGGAACGTTTCCTCCGCACCACCTGCACATCCGGGCGTGTCGCCGCCCGGTCCGGTTTCACGCGTTCGGCCGTACGCGCGCCCCGCGCGTACGGCCGGGGGCGGCCCGTGCGTACCGCCGACCCGCGGCCCGTGCGTACCGCCGACCCGCGGCCGGTGCGTACGGCCGACCCCTCCCCTGAGGGCGGTCAGCGCGAGGCCGCGCGCTCCAGCTCGGCCAGGGTCGCGGCCACAGCCGGCACCCGGGCCAGGTCGGGCAGGGTCAGCGCCACGACCTCCCGCTCGACGGCCGGCTCCACGACGAGCGTACTGACGCCCTTGGCCCGTACGGACTCCACCGCGAGCTCCGGCAGCACCGCCACGCCCAGCCCCGCGCCGACCAGGCCGACCACCGCCGGGTAGTCGTCGGTGGCGAAGTCGATGCGTGGGGTGAAGCCGGCGCCCTCGCACACCTCCACCAGATGGCGGCGGCAGCGCGGGCAGCCCGCGATCCAGGGTTCGCCGGCCAGCTCCGCCATGTTCACGCGCTCCGCCCCGGCCAGCGCGTGCCCCTCGGGGACCAGCCCCACCAGCCGGTCGGTCAGCAGCGGCCGCACCACGAGGTCCTCCCACTCGGCCGCTGACCCGGCGGCCCCGCCGTAGCGGAAGGCCAGCGCCAGATCGCAGTCGCCCTCGCGCAGCATCTCCACGGACCGCGGCGGCTCGGCCTCGACCAGGGAGATACGGGTGCCGGGGTGTTCGGCGCGCATCGCCGCGAGCGCGGTCGGCACCAGGGTGGAGCTGCCGCTGGGGAAGGACACCAGACGCACCCGGCCCGCGCGCAGCCCCGCGATGGCCGCGACCTCCTCCTCGGCGGCGGTCAGCCCGGCGAGGATCCCCGCGGCGTGGCGGACCAGGGCCTCGCCCGCCTGGGTCAGCCGCATCTCCCGGCCGGTGCGGATGAGCAGCGGGGTGCCGGCCGACTGCTCCAGCGCCTTCATCTGCTGGGAGACGGCCGGCTGGGTGCAGCCGAGTTCGCGCGCGGCGGCGGAGAAGGACCCGGTCCCGGCGACGGCGCGCAGGACCCGGAGATGACGTGCCTCGATCACTCTTCGATCATAAGGCCCGCTTTTATCGTCGCGCGAATACTTCCGTGACGCTTTGGGGGAGCCCGGTTAGCCTGGGCGCATGGGCCCCATGCATCTGATCTCCGTGAACGTCGGCACCGCCGTACCCTCCGAGCACACCGACGCGGACAGCGGGGTGACGGGCATCGGCAAGCGCCCCGTCCCCGGGCCGGTCCGCGTCGTCGCCCCCGGCGACAGGGCCACCGGCCGGGGCAGCGGCCTGGAGGGCGACGCCATCTGCGACCGCCGGCACCACGGCGGCGACCACCAGGCCGTGTACGCGTACGCCCGCGAGGACCTGGACCGGTGGGAGCGGGAGCTGGGCCGCGAGCTGCCGGACGGGGTCTTCGGCGAGAACTTCACGACCTCCGGCATCGACCTGAACACCGCACGGCTCGGCGACCGCTGGCGGGTCGGCACGGACCTCGTCCTGGAGGTGGCCTCGGCCCGCATCCCGTGCCGCACCTTCCAGGGGGCACTGGGCGAGGCGGGCTGGGTCAAGCGGTTCACCCGGGAGGCCCGCCCGGGTGCGTACCTGCGGGTGATCGAGGAGGGTTCGGTCTCCCCCGGCGACCCCATCGAGGTCGTCCACCGCCCGGACCACGACGTGACGGTGCAGCTCTGGTTCCGCGCCTTCACCACCGAGCGCGCGCTGTTGCCGAGGACACTGGCCGCGGGCGACGCGATGGAGCCCGGGGCGCATGAGACGGTGCGCCGGTACGTGGAGAAGTACGGGGCCGGGACCGGGGCGCGGTAGCGCCGTCACCCCGGGCGGCTAGGTTGCGCGTATGACGACTGCGTTGATTACGGGATCCACGGCGGGCATCGGCGCCGCCTTCGCCCGGCGGCTGGCCGCCCAGGGGCACAACCTCGTGCTGGTGGCGCGAGACGGCAAGCGCCTGGGCGAGCAGGCCACGGAGCTACACGACCTGCATGGAATCGAGGCCGAGGTGCTGGTCGCCGACCTGTCCTCCGACGAGGGCATCACGGCGGTCGAGAAGCGCCTGGACGACCGCACGCACCCGGTGGACCTGCTGGTCAACAACGCGGGATTCGGTAACAAGGGCCGCTACCTCGAGGTCTCCATGGCCGACGAGCTGACCATGCTGAAGGTGCACGTCGAGGCGGTGCTGCGGCTGACCTCGGCGGCGGCCGAGTCGATGCGCTCGCGCGGTCGCGGCGGTGTGATCAACGTGGCCTCGGTGGCCGCGTTCGTACCCCGCGGTACGTACGGCGCCAGCAAGGCCTGGGTCGTGCAGTTCACCCAGGGCGCGGCGCGGGACATGGCGGGGTCCGGGGTCCGGCTGATGGCGCTGTGCCCCGGCTTCGTACGGACGGAGTTCCACCAGCGCGCCGGCATGGGCACGGACAGCATCCCCGGCTGGATGTGGCTGGACGCCGACAAGCTGGTGGCGGCGGCGCTGGCCGATCTGGCGCGGGGGAAGACGGTGTCGATCCCGGACCCGCGGTACAAGGCGCTGATGGGTGTGGTGAAGCTGACGCCGCGCGGGCTGCTGGGCGGGGTGTCCTCGCGCACGGGCCGCAAGTACGGGCCCCAGTAGTGTTCGTGACCTGCGGGTAAGCCCTCACCCGAGCCGCCAAACTGGCTAAATCTCCCTAAAATGGACATGTTCCATCTCCACCGGGAGGCGACGCGATGACATTCGTACAGGTGATCGATTACGAGACCACGCGGTTCGATGAGATGAACGCGCTCATCGACCGCTGGGCGGAGCAGAGCAGCGGCAGGCGCACCGCCACGCACACGATGATCGGCCAGGACCGAGAGGCCCGGAACCACTACGTGGACATGGTGGAGTTCGCCTCGTACGAGGAGGCGATGAAGAACTCTCAGCTCCCCGAGACGGACCGGATGTTCCAGGAGATGGTGGCCCTCTGCGAGGGGATGCCCACGTTCGTGAACCTCGATGTGGTCCGGGACGAGCATCTCAACAAGCAGCTCGTGAACCGGGCGTTCAAGGAAGCCGTCGCGGGCGGCGACATGGGCGTCCTCGACGAGTGCTTCGCGGTGAACTACATCGACCACGACGCCAGCAAGGAGGAGTCAACCGTCATCGGACGCGAGAACATGCACGCCGACGTGGAGATGTGGCGCGCCGCCTTCGACATGACCTTCGAGCCGACGGCCCAGGTGGCCGAGGGCGACATGGTCACGACGGTGTGGAACTGGCGCGGCACCCACAAGGGAGAGTTCATGGGGGTCGCACCGACCGGCAAGACGTACGAGATGTCCGGGACCACGACCTTCCGGTGTCAGGACGGAGAGATCATCGAGGGCTGGTGGCACTACAACCCCGGAGCCCTGCAGCGGCAGATGGGCGGAACCGGATCGCCCTACGGAACCTGAATCCCGAACACGGGGAAGGCCCCGCTCCGCGACTGCGGAACGGGGCCTTCGACGTGGAACGCGATCAGTGGCTGTGGCCGTGACCGTGGCCGTGACCGGCGTCGCCCTCGTCCTCCGCCGGCTTCTCGACGACCAGGGTCTCGGTCGTGAGCAGCAGGGAGGCGATGGAGGCGGCGTTCTCCAGCGCGGAACGGGTGACCTTCACCGGGTCGATGACGCCGGCCTTGACCAGGTCGCCGTACTCGCCGGTGGCGGCGTTGAAGCCCTGGCCCTTGTCGAGCTCGGAGACCTTCGAGGTGATGACGTAGCCCTCAAGGCCCGCGTTCTCGGCGATCCAGCGCAGCGGCTCCACGGCGGCGCGGCGCACGACCGCGACACCGGTGGCCTCGTCGCCCGACAGGCCGAGGTTACCGTCGAGGACCTTGACCGCGTGGACGAGCGCGGAGCCACCGCCGGAGACGATGCCCTCCTCGACCGCGGCGCGGGTCGCGGAGATGGCGTCCTCCAGGCGGTGCTTCTTCTCCTTGAGCTCCACCTCGGTGGCGGCGCCGACCTTGATGACGCAGACGCCGCCGGCGAGCTTCGCCAGGCGCTCCTGCAGCTTCTCGCGGTCCCAGTCCGAGTCCGTGGCCTCGATCTCGGCCTTGATCTGGTTCACGCGGCCGAGGACCTCGTCGGAGCTGCCCGCGCCGTCGACGATGGTGGTGTCGTCCTTGGAGATGGTGACGCGGCGGGCGGAACCCAGTACGTCCAGACCGGCCTGGTCGAGCTTGAGGCCGACCTCCTCGGCGATGACGGTGGCACCGGTGAGGGTGGCCATGTCCTGCAGCATCGCCTTGCGGCGGTCACCGAAGCCCGGGGCCTTGACGGCCACCGCGTTGAAGGTGCCGCGGATCTTGTTGACGACGAGGGTGGAGAGCGCCTCGCCCTCGACGTCCTCGGCGATGATCAGCAGCGGCTTGGAGCCGCCCGCCTGGATGACCTTCTCCAGCAGCGGCAGGAGGTCCTGGATGGAGGAGATCTTGCCCTGGTTGATCAGGATGTACGGGTCGTCGAGGACGGCCTCCATACGCTCCTGGTCGGAGACCATGTACGGGGAGAGGTAGCCCTTGTCGAAGGCCATGCCCTCGGTGAACTCCAGCTCCAGGCCGAAGGTGTTGGACTCCTCGACGGTGATGACACCGTCCTTGCCGACCTTGTCCATCGCCTCGGCGATGAGCTCGCCGACCTGGGCGTCCTGCGCGGAGAGCGCGGCCACGGCGGCGATGTCGGACTTGTCCTCGATCGGGCGGGCGGTCGCGAGGAGGTCCTCGGAGACGGCCTTGACCGCGGCGTCGATGCCCTTCTTCAGGGCGGCCGGGGAAGCACCCGCGGCGACGTTGCGCAGACCCTCGCGGACCAGCGCCTGGGCCAGCACGGTGGCGGTGGTGGTGCCGTCACCCGCGATGTCGTTGGTCTTGGTCGCCACCTCCTTCACGAGCTGGGCGCCCAGGTTCTCGTACGGGTCGTCCAGCTCGACCTCGCGGGCGATGGTGACACCGTCGTTGGTGATGGTGGGGGCGCCGAACTTCTTGTCGATGACGACGTTGCGGCCCTTGGGGCCGATCGTCACCTTGACCGTGTCGGCAAGCTTGTTGACGCCGCGCTCGAGGGCGCGACGGGCGTCCTCGTCGAACTTCAGGATCTTCGCCATGGGAGCGGTTCAGCCCTCTCGAAAACTCGGGTTTAACGAGCTACGCCCCTCGCCGCCCGGCAATCAGCGGGGTGACCAGGGGCGTAGCTCAAAGCAGTGCTGTGAAGCGAATTACTTCTCGACGATCGCGAGCACGTCGCGAGCCGAGAGGACGAGGTACTCCTCGCCGCTGTACTTCACTTCGGTGCCGCCGTACTTGCTGTACAGCACGATGTCGCCGACGGTGACGTCCAGCGGGAGACGCTGGCCGTCCTCGAAGCGGCCCGGGCCGACCGCGAGGACGACGCCCTCCTGGGGCTTCTCCTTCGCGGTGTCCGGGATGACCAGGCCGGAGGCCGTGGTCTGCTCGGCGTCGAGCGGCTGGACCACGATGCGGTCCTCAAGCGGCTTGATGGCAACCTTGGAGCTGGCGGTCGTCACTGTCCGACCTCCCCCTTCGGAGATCCGGGGTTAACTGTCTGAGGTGGCGACCAGGTCGATCCGTCGTCGCGGGTGCCGGACCTGCCTGTCGCTGTGTTGGCACTCGCCGGGGGCGAGTGCCAGGTGCGAGACTATTCCGGCGATTAGCACTCGGTCAAGCGGAGTGCCAATTCCCGACCTCCCGGCGTTGCGCGGAGGCCGGTTCGATCCCCGAAACTCTCTTCGCGCATGCGTTCGAGATCACTCTTCTCCCGGACATGACCAGGACAAACTCCGGTGTGCGGTGGGTGCACGCCGTCCCGATCGCCATCGGGCTCGCCGTCGGGATCTGGATGTTCCACGCGGCCGTACCGCGGCTCATCATCCAGCTGACGGGAGTGGACGGCAGGTTCAGCGCCGAGCGGTGCGTGTGGGGCGACCCGAATTCCATGGGGGACCGCACGCTGACGTGCGCGGGCTCCTTCACCGCAGCCGACGGATCGTTCACTCTTCGCGGGATCGGGATCGACGGCGTCTTCGACGAGCGGCCGCAGGCTTCGGTCGCCGCCCGCGTCAGCGGGCCCGATGCCGACGGGGCCGTGCAGATGAGCATCCTCACCTCCCTCGCACCCATGGGCCTGGGCCTGACCGCCCTGGCCTTCCCGGCCTGGGCGTTGACGGCAGCCACCCGCGACGCCCTGTCCCGTGCGCGGCGGTCGCTGGCATGAATCCCCCTCCCCTGCGGGGTCGCTGCGCGGCTCGGCGGCGTCGGAAGACGGCGCCCCGCACACGCCGAGCCGAGGAGACGCCCCGGCGGCGGCCCCGCTCCCCGACCGGACCCACACCGCCCCGCCGAGCACCCCACAGGGGACCGGGTACGGCACAAGACGGGCGATATGTGACGCTTGAGCGGTGCGCATCCTCGTGGTCGAAGACGAAGAAGGCCTCGCCGAGTCCCTGCGGCGCGGCCTGTCCGCCGACGGGCACCTGGTCGACGTCGCACACGACGGCCACCGCGGCATGGACCTCGCCCTCGCCGGCGGCCCCTACGACGTCGTCCTGCTCGACCTGATGCTCCCGGGTCCCGGCGGGCACGCGATCTGTACCCGCATGCGCTCCCACGGCGACACCACCCCGGTCCTGATGCTCACCGCCAGGGACGGCGAGTACGACGAGGCCGAGGGCCTGGACGCAGGCGCCGACGACTACCTCACCAAGCCGTTCTCCTTCGTGGTCCTGGCCGCCCGGATCCGGGCGCTGGCCCGCCGCGCCGGAGCCTGTGACCGCGGCACCCTCCAGGCGGGCGACCTCGTCCTGGACCCGCGCGGCCGCCGCTGCCGCCGCGGCGACCGGGACATCGAGCTCACCGCCCGCGAACTCGGCGTGCTCGCCTGCCTGATGGAGCAGCCCGGCCGCGCCGTCGCCAAGCAGGACATCCTGGACGAGGTCTGGGACACCCCGCACGACATCGACCCGAACATCGTCGAGGTCTACGTCTCCTCGCTGCGCAAGAAGATCGACGCCCCCTTCGGACGCCGCTCGATCCTCACCGTCCACGGCACCGGCTACCGCATGGCGCCCGATGGTGGCTGAGCGGCGTCGCGGATCCGGCGAGACCCGGGCCGCCCGCCGCGGGCGGCCCGGCATCCGGGGGCGCACCGCCGCGGCCGCCGCCCTCGCCATGGCCGCCGTACTGGCCGCCGGCGGGCTCTGGATGCACGCCCTGCTGCGGGCCAACCTCCTCGACAACACCACCGGCCGGACCGAGCTCGCCGCCCTCAAAGCCGCCGCCCAGCTCGACGCCCGCACCCCGCCGCCCGGCGGGCGGCTGCCCGCGCCCGAGAACGGCGTGGACCTGGTCCTCGTACGGGACCCCGCCGGCCGGACCGTGGCCGCGACCGGCGGCGACCCGCGGCACACCCCCGACCTGGACGGCGCACCGCGCCCCGGCCCCGGGGAGGACTCCCGCTCGGCCGTACTCCCTCCCGAGCGTCCCGGCGGGCACCGGCGCGCGGTGGTCGCCGTCCCGGCGCCCGGCGGGAACACGGTGTACGCGATGACCGTCCTCGGCGACGTGGACGACGCGACCCGGGCCGTCGCCGTCGGCCTGCTCGCGGGCGCGCCCCCGCTGATCGCCTTCGCCGCGGCCCTGGCCTGGTGGGTGACCGGGCGCGCGCTGCGCCCGGTGGACGCCATCCGGACCGAACTGGCCTCGGTCACCGCCAGCGAGCTGGACCGGCGGGTCCCGGACCCGGGCGGGGCGGACGAGATCGCGCGGCTGGCGCGGACCGTCAACGCCACCCTCGACCGGCTGGAGCGCGCCGACGCCCGGCAGCGGCAGTTCACCGCGGACGCCTCGCACGAGCTGCGCAATCCGCTGGCGGCCGTACGGACCCGGCTTGAGGTGGCACTGGCGGCGGACCGCCCCGGCCGCGCGTCGGTCGCGGCGGCACTGGCCGAGACCGAGCGGCTCCAGCGGATCGCGGCGGACCTGTTGCTGCTGGCCCGCCTCGATGGCGGGCCGCCGCCCCGGACCGAGCCGGTGGACCTCGCACTACTGGCCGCGGAGGACCTGGCCCGCCGGGGTAGCGCCCGGGTCCCGCTACGGCTGCAGGCGCCGGCTCCCGTCCCGGCGGCCGGGGACCCGGCGCAGCTGGAGCGGGCGCTGGCCAACCTGGTGGACAACGCCCTGCGGCACGCCCGCTCGGAGGTCACCGTCCGGGCCGCCGTGGAGGACGGCTGGTCGGTGCTGGAGGTGACGGACGACGGGCCGGGGATTCCGGACGCGGACCGGCACCGCATCTTCGAGCGGTTCGTACGGCTGGACGCGGACCGCAGCCGGGCCGCCGGCGGCACCGGACTCGGCCTGGCC
The DNA here is from genome assembly GCF_042742535.1 of Streptomyces sp. NPDC058880. Taxonomy (NCBI): domain Bacteria; kingdom Bacillati; phylum Actinomycetota; class Actinomycetes; order Kitasatosporales; family Streptomycetaceae; genus Streptomyces; species Streptomyces sp. NPDC058880. Next base: position 79,212 of record NZ_JBHYMC010000014.1, on the reverse strand, counting down.
ATCACCCGGGAGATCGCGCGGAAGCACGGGGGCGACGCACGCGCGCTGCCCGCACCGGCCGGGGGCGCGCGGCTGGTGCTGCGGATCCCGTAGCGGGGTCGGGGCGGGGCGACGGCCCTGAACGCCCCTTCAGGAACCTCAGGATTCCTTCAGCCGGTCTGCCCCAGCATCGACGGGCATGAGCGCGCACCGGAGGAAGACGACGACCCGACGCCGCCGACCGTCCCGACGCCGGCGGCTCGGCCGTACGCTGCTGGTCGCGGCCTGCGCGCTGGCGGTGACGGCCGGCGGGGGCGCCTGGTACCTCTACCGGGACCTGGCCTCCGAAATCGGCAGCTCCAAGGCCCTCGAAGGAGCCGAGAAGTCGAAGTTCGGCGACACCAACATCCTGCTCATCGGCCTGGACAGTCGCCGGGACCAGAATGGCGAGAAACTGCCGGAAGAGGTCCTCGACCAGCTGCACGCCGGCAGTTCGGACATCGGCGGCTACAACGCGAACACCCTGATCCTGCTCCACGTACCGGGGGACGGCAGCCGGGCGAAGGCCTTCTCGGTGCCGCGCGACGACTTCGTCGCGATACCCGGCCACGGCAAGGACAAGATCAAGAAGGCGTACGGGCTGGCGAAGGCCCGCAAGGAAGGGCAGCTCGCCGCACAGGGCGTGAAGGACTCCCGACAGCTGGAGCGGGAGGGCCGGGAGGCGGGACGGGCGGCCCAGATCGCGACGGTGCGCGACTTCCTGGGGGTCCCGGTCGACCACTTCGCCGAGCTGAACCTGGCCGGTTTCTACCACCTCGCGGACGCGCTGGGCGGCGTACCGGTGTGCCTGAACAGGGCCGTGAAGGACCCGTACTCGGGGGCCGACTTCCCGGCGGGCCCGCAGACGCTCGACGGCCGCCAGTCGCTCGCCTTCGTGCGCCAGCGGCACGGTCTGGCCGGCGGGGACCTGGACCGGACCAAACGGCAGCAGGCCTTCCTCGCGGGCGCGACGAAGAAGCTGAACTCGGCCGGCACCTTCACCGACCCCGTGAAGCTGATGAGGCTGATCGACGTCGCGAAACAGGACGTGGTGACCGACCAAGGGTGGGACCTGCTGTCGTTCATGAAGCAGGCGAAGAGCCTGTCCGGCGGCCGGGTGCAGTTCACGACACTCCCCGTCGAGCGCTTCGGAAGGAACCTTGGGGAGGACATCAACGTCGTAGACGATATGAAGATAAAGCGCCTCATTGCAGAGCAGATCGGACCGAAGGCTTCCGCAAGCACCGGCGCACCGGACGCCGAGGCCGGTTCGACCGGCTCCACACCGGGGGCGCGCGAGACGGCACCTCCGCCCTCGCCCCCGCCCTCGCCCTCGCCCTCCACCCACGAGGACGGCGGCGGCATCCCGTGCGTGGACTGAGGCCCCTGACGGCGGCGGGAGCCCGCCGCCGCACCGAGGCACTGCTCCTCGTCCTCGTCATCGCCATCACCGTCTTCGGGCACGCCGCCGCGGGCCTCGCGATGAACGGCGAGCTCCCGCCCGGCCTCGCCGAATTCACCCTCTCCATGACGCTGCTGTCCCTGGTGGGGCACCTGGGCGTGCGCCGCTTCGCGGCCTACGCGGATCCGCTGGTCTTCCCGCTCGCCATGCTGCTGACCGGGCTGGGTCTGGTACTGATCCACCGCCTCGACCAGGGCTACATCGAACGGTGGGGCTCGGACGCCAACGCCCCGGGCCAGCTGCTGTGGACGGTGGTCGGCATCGCCGCCTGCATCGCGGTCCTGGCCCTGCTGCGCGACCACCGGCTGCTCCAGCGGTTCATCTACATCACGATGGCGGTCGCGCTGGTGCTGCTGATCGCGCCTGCGTTCTTCGGCGCGGACACGTACGGCGCCAAGCGGTGGATCATCCTCTTCGGCTTCTCCGTCCAGCCCGGCGAGTTCGTGAAGATCATGATCGCGGTCTTCTTCGCCGGCTACCTGGTCGTCCACCGGGACTCCCTCGCCCTGACGGGCCGCAGGTTCCTCGGCATGCGACTGCCCCCGATGCGCCAGCTCGGACCCATCATCACGGTGTGGATCCTCTCGATGCTCGTGCTGGTCTTCGAGCGGGACCTGGGCACATCACTGATCTTCTTCGGCGTCTTCGTGGTGATGCTGTACGTCGCCACCGAGCGCACCAGCTGGATCGTCTGCGGCCTGCTCATGGCCTCGGCCGGGGCCTTCGTGGTCGGCTCGACGGAACCCCACGTCAAGGCACGCGTGGCGGCCTGGCTGAACCCGCTCTCCGTCTACTCGGAGAACCCTCCCCCGGGGGTCGTCTCGGACCAGTCGGCGCAGGCGCTGTTCAGCTTCGGCACGGGCGGCATCTCCGGCACGGGCCTCGGACAGGGACACCCCGAGCTGATCAAGTTCGCCGGCCGCAGCGACTTCATCCTCACGACGGTCGGCGAGGAACTCGGCCTCGCCGGGGTCATGGCCGTACTGGTCCTCTACGCCCTCCTCGTCCAGCGCGGCCTGCGCATGGCACTCGGCGCCCGCGACCCCTTCGGCAAACTGCTGGCGGTCGGCCTCGCCTCGGCGCTGGCCCTCCAGGTCTTCGTGGTCGCCGGAGGCGTGACGGGCCTGATCCCCCTGACAGGCAAGGCGCTGCCCTTCCTGGCCAAGGGCGGCTCGTCCCTCCTGGCCAACTGGATCATGATCGCCCTCCTGCTCCGCATCAGCGACAGCGCGGAACGCCAACGCGAGGCGGACTCCCACGGCCCGGCGGAAACGACGATCACCCCGGTGGTGCGGGTGTAGGGGGTGCGCTCGGCGGGTGCCGATGGGGCGGGAACGGGAGGTGCGGGGTGGCTTCGGGGGCGGGATGTCCGCGGGCCGGGAGCCGGTGACGTCCGTTGGGAGTGGGCTGAACGGGCACCACGACTTCGGCTGCTCCCGCCTGGGCCTCCTCGACCGCGACGTCAAGGTCCGCGACGACGAGCGTCGCCGCCACTCCCGCGACCGCCGCACCGCCTCGTCAGGCCCGGCGGACAGCAGGAAGGGCCCGACGGCCGCCAGCTTGACGCCGGCGCAGGCGAACCGCGAGGCGGTCGCCCCGGTCAGCCTCTCGTAGAAGGGCACTGCAGCATCCAGATCCTCAACCCGCGGCCGTATCAGCTTGAATCGATAGCCATGGCCGACATGGCCACCCAACAACCCTGCGGGGAAGGCGCTGGGGGCGCGGGTGCTCGTATCCGGGCCCTACAGGTAGTCCTCCAGCCGCCCTATCCGGTAGCCCTGTTCCTGGATGCGCTGGAGCATGCGGGTCGTCATCTGGACCTCCGTCGTGCCCTTGAGCTCGGCGGGGCCTCGGAAGTGGGCCAGGATGATGTCACCGGGCTGGAGGGCGGAGCCCTGGGCGTACTGGAAGTTGTTGATCTGCATCGACACCCGCCACAGGAGGACGGACGAGACACCGCACTCCGAGGCGGCCCGGAGGGTGTCGTCGTTGTAGTTGCCGAAGGGCGGGCGGAAGAGCGGCGGGCGTTGGCCGAAGCGCTTCTCCAACCGGTCCTGCTGGCCGCATATCTCCTTCTTCTGCGCCTCGAAGGAGAGGGTCCTCAGGTTCGGGTGCGTCAGCGTGTGGTTGTTCACGGTGCTCGCCGAGCCGTTGTCGCGGAGCTTCTCGAAGTACCCGTAGTCCGACGAGGCCACGCTGTCGGTGAGGAACATACTGATCGGCAGCTTGAGGTCGGCGGCCATCCGGAGGAACTCGGGGTCCTTCTCCGCCCCGTCGTCGAAGGTCAGGAAGACCGTCTTCTCCCCGGCCGGCAGGGGTATTCGGTCTATCACCGGGACCTCGCCCGGAGCCGCCTTCGGGATCTGCGGCTTCTCGGTGGGCTTCGGCGCGTACGGGACGGGGGCCGTCAGGCCCCACTTCCGGTACGCCTCGTCGGACGGGCCGCCCGGCGCGGGCGCCGGCGGCGTCCCGGGCACCTGCGCCGATGCGGAGGGCGTCCGCGACGGTTCCTGCGCCGCCCCGCGGCCCAGCCGCTCGACGGGATCCACGCTCTTCCCGCACCCCGTCAGGGAGAGCGCGAGCGCGCCGGCCGCCAGCGTTCCGGCTACCAACCGGCGCGCGTACCTCACAAGTAGTCCTCCAGGCGAGCCACGGCATATCCCTTGTCCGTGACGGTCTTCATGACATGACGGATCATGTCAGGCATGGTGCCCTTCCAGTCCTCCTTGCCCCGGAAGTGCGTGAGGATGATGTCACCGGGGTGCAGGTCGCGGTCCCACTCGCGGTAGTCCATGCGGTTGGTGAACGCCTCGGCGTTCCACAGCGGGACGGCCTTGATGCCGCAGGACTTCGCCGCCTTGAGGGTGTCGTCGTTGTAGTTGCCGTACGGCGGCCGGAAGAGGGTCGGGCGCTTGCCGAAGGTCTTCTGGATGGTGTCCTGCTGGCCGCAGATCTCCCGGCGCTGCTGCTCGTAGGACAGCCCCGGCATGTAGCGGTGGTTGAGCGTGTGGTTGTTCAAGGTGACGCCGGCGGCCTGCATCTGCTTGAAGTACGGGTAGTTGTCCTTCACCAGGTAGTCGCTGAGGAAGGCCGTGTACGGGATCTTCAGTTCCTGCATCATCTTCAGGAACTCGGGGTCCTTCTCCGAGCCGTCGTCGATGGTCAGGAAGACGACCTTGTCCTCCGTGGGGACGGTGGTGAAGACCGGGGGCAGTTCGTCCTCTTCGTGGTTCCACACCTCGAAGCCGTCGCGCGTGCTGATGTGGGGCTTCTCCTTCGGCGCCGCGGGGGCGGTGAGCGGCACCGTGCGCAGGCCCCACTTCTTCGCCGCGGCGACGCGCGCCTGTTGCAGCGCCTTGGCCTTCTCGGCGGCGCTGAGGGCGCCCGCGGCACCCGCCTCCGAGCCCTTGGCGGCCTTCGTCTTCTCGGCCTTGTCCGGCCCGCCCGACTCTCCGGAGCCGCAGGCCGTGCCGAGGGCTGCTACCAGCAGGGCGGCCACGGCCACCCCGAACCGGCCGCGCGCACCCGCCGCGCACCGGTGACCCAGTTGCGTCTTATCTTCCCTTTGTCCGACTAGCTGCATAGCTGCGCATCCTGGCACCCGACACGCGGGCCTACGGGACGACACCGCGCACCGGGACGCGACGTTCCTCCGACCGGCCCACACAGCCCGTCGCCGACAATGGACCCGTGACCCCCGAAGACTTTGCCGCCCTCCTCACCCCCGAGGGCCGCTCCCTCCTCGACTCGCTCCGCGACTACGACCCCGCCCAGGAGCTGGCCGTGGCCACCCGGCTGCGCCGCGAGCACCCCGCCGGACTGGTGTCGGCGGCCCTCGGGCAGGCCAGGCTGAGGCAGCGCGCGGTGGCGAAGTTCGGGGCCGAGGACGCCTTCCGGATGTACTTCACGCCCGGCGGCGGCGAGATGGCCACCCGTGCGTCCGTGGCCGCGTACCGGGCCGAGCGGCTGGCGGCCCTCGGCGTGCGCAGCCTCGCCGATCTCTGCTGCGGCATCGGCGGGGACGCCCTCGCCCTGGCCCGGCTCGGCATCCGGGTGCTCGCGGTGGACCACGACCCGCTGACGGCCGCCGTCGCGCGCGCCAACGCCGAAGCGCTGGGTCTGGCGGACCTGATCGAGGTCCGGGAGGCGGACGTGACCGAGGTGGACACCGCCGGCCACGACGCGGTCTTCATCGACCCGGCCCGGCGCGGGGGACGTGGGCGTATCTTCGATCCGGAGTCCTACTCGCCGCCGCTGTCGTGGGCCGTGGAGACGGCCCGTGCGGCGAGGTACGCGGCCATCAAGATCGCCCCCGGCATCCCGCACGAGGCGGTACCCACCGAGGCCGAGGCCGAGTGGATCTCCGACCAGGGGGACGTCAAGGAGGCCGTGCTCTGGTTCGGCACCGCTCCCGGGACCGTGCGCGCCACCCTGCTGCCCGGACCCCGCGGGCTGCACACCGCCGATCCGCTGCCCGACCCGGAGGCCGGGCCGGTGGGCCGCTGGCTCTACGAGCCCGACGGCGCCGTGATCCGCGCCCATCTGGTGGCCGAGGTCGCCGAACGGCTGGACGGCCGGCTCATCGACCCGACCATCGCCTACATCACCGCGGACGAACTGCGGGCGACGCCGTACGCGACCGCGTACGAGATCACCGACGTGCTGCCCTTCGGCCTGAAGAAGCTGAAGGCCCTGCTGCGCGAGCGCGAGGTGGGGATCCTGACCGTGAAGAAGCGCGGATCGGCGATCGAGCCCGAGGAGCTGCGCAGGAAGGTCAAGCCGCAGGGCCCGAACTCGGCGACGGTCTTCCTGACCAGGGTGGCGGGCGCCCCGTCGATGCTGATCGGCGCCCCGGCCGTGCCGCCTGCGGCGAAGCCCGGGCCCTGACGGGCCGCGCGGGCGGCACGGGGCACGGACTCGGGGGGCGGAGCGGGGCGCCGGACCGGTACGCCCCTACGCCCCGTCGACCTCCACCGACTCGAAGCGCCAGCGGTGCACCGCGCGTGTGATCAGGTCGGCGGCCGGTTCGGGCAGTTCGGGCAGGTCGGCCGCGAGTCCCTCGGCCGCCTCCCACCAGGTGAGCACGAGTACCCGGTCCTGCGGCGCCCGGAACACCTCGCGGCGTACCGGGTCCCGGGCGAGGACCTGGGCGCGGGCCCACTCCAGCAGTTCGTTGCCCCGGCCGTCTGCGGCCCGGGCCTCCCACATCAGCGTGACGGTGCTCACGAGTAGAGGTTGCCCTTGCTGAGCTCGTGCACGTGGTCGTGGTCGTGGTGGTGACCGTGACCGTGACCGTGCGGGTGGGCGTGGGCCGTCCCCGGCACGTGCGGGTCCGTGACCGGCAGCGAGGAGTCCGCCGACAGGTCCCAGTCCGACGCCGGCCGGTTGCGCTTGACCATCTCGGCGCCGAGCGCTGCCACCATCGCGCCGTTGTCCGTGCACAGCTTCGGCCGCGGCACGCGCAGGGTGATCCCCGCGGCGTCGCAGCGCTCCTGGGCGAGCGAGCGCAGCCGCGAGTTGGCCGCCACTCCGCCGCCGATCATCAGGTGGTCGACGCCCTCGTCCTTGCACGCCCGGATCGCCTTGCGCGTCAGCACGTCCACCACGGCCTCCTGGAAGGACGCCGCCACGTCGCGCACCGGCACCTCTTCGCCCGCGTTCCGCTTCGCCTCGATCCAGCGGGCGACGGCCGTCTTCAGGCCGGAGAAGGAGAAGTCGTAGGCGGGGTCGCGCGAGCCGGTGAGGCCGCGCGGGAAGTTGATCGCCTTCGGGTCGCCCTCCTTCGCGAGCCGGTCGATGACCGGGCCGCCGGGGAAGCCCAGCTGGAGCACACGCGCGATCTTGTCGAAGGCCTCGCCCGCGGCGTCGTCGATGGTCGCGCCGAGCGGCCGCACGTCGGAGGTGATGTCGGGGGCCAGCAGCAGGGAGGAGTGCCCGCCGGAGACGAGGAGCGCCATCGTCGGCTCCGGCAGCGGGCCGTGTTCCAGCTGGTCGACGCAGATGTGCGAGGCCAGGTGGTTGACGCCGTACAGGGGCTTGCCCAGGGCGTACGCGTAGGCCTTGGCGGCGGAGGTGCCCACCAGCAGCGCCCCGGCGAGGCCGGGTCCGGCGGTGACCGCGATGCCGTCGAGGTCCCGGGCGCTGACGCCGGCCTCCTTCAGGGCGCGGTCGATGGTGGGGACCATCGCCTCCAGGTGGGCCCGCGAGGCCACCTCGGGCACGACGCCGCCGAAGCGGGCGTGCTCGTCGACGCTCGACGCGATCGCGTCCGCGAGGAGGGTGGTGCCGCGGACGACGCCGACGCCGGTCTCGTCGCAGGACGTCTCGATGCCGAGGACGAGCGGTTCGTCAGCCATTGCTCTCACTGCTCTCAGTTCGTGCTTGTGCGGGGTCGGTCAGTCGCATGACGAGCGCGTCGACGTTTCCCGGTTGGTAGTAGCCGCGCCGGAAGCCGATGGGCTCGAAGCCGAAGCGCTCGTAGAGCTTCTGGGCACGCGTGTTGTCCACGCGCACCTCCAGCAGCACCTCGGCGCATTCGAAGGCGGTGGCGGCGCGCAGCAGGTCGGTCAGGAGCCGGGCCCCGAGCCCGGTCCCCCACTGGTCGCGGGCGGCCGCGATGGTCTGTACGTCGGCCAGGTCGCCGGCGGCGGCCAGTCCGGCGTAGCCGACGAGGCGGCCGTCCGGGGTCTCGGCGACGACATAGCGGCGGGTGGCCTGCGGGCCGCGCGCGTGGGCCAGTTCGGACCAGAACATCCCGGCGGACCAGGCGTCCTCGGGGAACAGGTCGTGCTCCAGTTCCAGCACCGGCGCGATGTCCCACCAGCGCATCTCACGCAGAACCGTCTCGGCCGTGGTCACTGCGGCGTGACCACCTTGTAGTTCTTGGGCACCTGGGCGTCGGGGCGCCGCAGGTAGAGCGGGGTCGGGGGGAGGAACTCCGCGCCCGCCGCCAGCCGTTCCGCGGCGAGGGAGGCCAGCGCGGCGGCCGACTGGTGCTCGGGGCCGCGCGCGTCCGGGAACACCTCGGGGTAGAGGAGTGCTCCCTGGCCCACCGCGGGCACTCCCGCGACCTGCTCGGCGATGTCCGCCGGGCGGTCCACGGAGGGCTCGCCGACGCGCGTGCGCGGGTCCTCGTAGCGTGCCCAGTAGACCTCCTTGCGCCGTGCGTCGGTGGCGACGGTGAAGGGGCCCTCGATCCCGGCGGCGCCCGCGGCGTAGGCCAGTCCGTCGAGCGTGCACAGGCCGTGGACGGGCACGCCCAGGACGGCGGCGAAGGTGGAGGCGGTGACGAGGCCGACGCGCAGTCCGGTGTAGGGGCCGGGTCCGACGCCGACCACGATGCCGGTGACGGCTTCGAGCTTCAGGCCGGCTTCGGCGAGGACGCGGTCCACGGAGGGGATCAGCAGCTCCCCGTGGCGGCGGGCGTCGACCTGGCCGGACTCTGCGAGGACGGACTCGCCGTCGTGCAGGGCGACGGTGACGGCGGGCGTGGCGGTATCTACAGCGAGCAAGAGCACGCGAACAGCCTACGACTCCGGCGGCCGCACCCCTTGCGCCCGGTCGTGGAGCGGGGCGGCTGCTACCTTTCGACCGAGAGATCACAACGGATCACGTCAGCGCGGAGAGGTGGAGCAAGGTGGCACGCAGCAGCTCGGGAATCGTGGCCGGGCTCACCGCCGCGGCGATCGCAGCCGTCGGCTTCCTCGGCTACCAGGCCTCCGCGACGGCGCCGGCGCATCCTCCGCGGGCGGCCGCGCAGGAACCGGCCCCGGCGGCGAGCCCGGCGGCCGCGGGCCAGCAGGACCCGGCGAAGCCGGCGCCCGTGCCCGAGTCTTCCGGCACGGGTGTGCGCGTCGTGTATGCGCTGAGCCAGAAGCGGGTGTGGCTGGTGGGGGACGCCGCGCAGCCGCCGCAGGAGCCGCAGTCGTTCCCGGTGGTGCCGAGCACCGTGCACCCCAAGCCCGGCACCTACATCGTCGGTTCGCGGTCGGGTTCGGTCACGGGCTCGGACGGGGCGCCGATCGAGCACGTGGTCCGGTTCGCCACCCAGGAGGGTGTGGCGGTCGGCTTCAGCGCCCGCGTGGACGGCACGACACCGGACCCCGACCCGAACAAGAAGACCGGCGGCATCCGCATGACGCGCGCCGACGGCGACGCGATGTGGGCCTTCGCGACGATCAATTCCAAGGTCGTCGTCATTCCCTGACGGGACGCGCCTCCTTCACCCGTACGGGCGACGGCCGCGAGGCCGGGAACCGGCGGGACGACCCCCCGGGCCCCTCGCGGCCCCGTCAGGCCGCTTCCGACTCCGGGGCGGCCTGTTCGCGTACGACGCCCTCCGGCGCGCCCTCCCGCGGTGCGCACTCGTCGCGCGAGGGCGGCGTCGATACGGCGGTGGCGGCCACGCCGGCGGCGAGCAGCGCGTGCATGGAGACGGCGGACGGGCGGGGGTGGCGCTGCGCTCCTGCTGGTGCCGACATGGCTGCCTCCTGGACCCCGGGACACCGTACTTAGGCATACCTAAGAAACTCTCGGTACCATGTCATCACGAGGGCTGCCGCCGGCGCAATATCTTGCCGACGAGTTGTCGGTACGTTTACTCCGGGAGCGCTCCGGCCAGGGCCTGGAGGCCCGCCCCCGCGTCCCAGCGCGCCCCGACCCCGCGCACCGACACCTCCCGCACGTCGTCCAGGACCTCCTCGTGGCCGACGGCCCGTGCGATCACCACGTGCAGCCTGTCCTCGGAGAGCTCCTCGACCTTGCCGTCGCCCCACTCGACGACGACCACGGACTCGGGCAGCGACACGTCGAGGTCCAGGTCCTCCATCTCCTCCAGCCCGCCGCCGAGCCGGTACGCGTCCACGTGCACCAGCGCCGGCCCGCCGGTGAGCGAGGGGTGCACCCGGGCGATCACGAAGGTCGGCGAGGTCACGGCCCCGCGCACGCCCAGCCCCTCGCCCAGGCCGCGGGTCAGCGTGGTCTTGCCGGCACCCAGCTCACCCGTCAGCAGGACGAGGTCGCCGGGACGCAGCAGACCGGCGATCCGGCGGCCCAGCTCCTGCATGGCACCGGGGGAGTCGATGGTGATCCGGGTGTGCGCGCCGTGCCCGGACTCAGCTTCCGGTGCCTGGCTGCGCTGTGCTTCCAGCGGTACTTCTTCCATGCACGCCAACGTTAGTCGCTACCGGGACCGGCACCGCCCCGGTGCGGGCCAGCAGATCGGTCAGCAGCCGCGTCACGGTCTCGGGGCGCTCCAGCATCATCAGGTGCCCGGTGGACTCCAGCACGACGAGCTCGGCGGCCGGCAGCACGTCCTTGATGGCCGCACTGTGCCCGGACGGGGTGATCATGTCCTTGTCCCCGGCGATGACGGTGACCGGGATGCCGGCGAACTGCTGGAGCGCGGCGGTCTTGTCGTGGCTCTGGAAGGCCGGGTAGAACTCCGCGACGACGTCGATCGGGGTGCCCTCGATGAGCCGCTCCGCGAAGCGCGCCACGCCGGGGTCCACGTCGCCGGAGCCGAACGAGTACATCCTGATCATGCCGGCGAAGAGGTCCGCGGTGGCCCGGCGGCCCCTCTCGACCAGTTCCACCTGCGATCCCAGCGCCTTCAGCACGCCCGGCAGGATCCTGCGCACGGCGCCCATGCCGGCGGCGGGCAGCCCGTAGGTCACCTCGTCGAGGCGGCCGCTGGAGGTGCCGACCAGGGCCACGCCGACGACGCGGTCGCGCACGAGGTCGGGATACTGCTCGGCGAATCCCATGACGGTCATTCCGCCCATCGAGTGACCCACCAGGATCAGCGGGCCCTCGGGGGCGGCGGCGTCGATGACGGCCTTCAGGTCCCGGCCGAGCTGCTCGATGGTGAGCGGTTCGCCGTCCGCCTGGGCCAGGCCGCGTGCGCTGCGCCCGTGGCTGCGCTGGTCCCAGTAGACCGCGCGGACCACTCCGCGCAGGGCCGCCCGCTGGAAGTGCCAGGAGTCCTGGGCGAGGCAGTAGCCGTGGCAGAAGACGACGGTGGCCGGGGGGTCGGCCTTGCGGCGCAGCCGCCGCCGCTTGCCCTCCTCGGGGAGCTCGTCGACCTCGTAGTAGAGCTCGGTGGCGTCCTCGGCCCGGCAGGTCCCCTCGGTGCCGCGCAGGGAGCCGTAGTCCCCGGCCGTGTCCAGGGCCAGGCGCGCCTTCCGGCGCACGCCGCGTCCCACGGTGATCCGCTCGACCGCGACACCGGCCGCCGCGCCCGCCGCTATCACGCCGATGGCGGCGCCGGCCCAGCCGGCCCTGCGCCAGTTCTCGCTCACGCCGCCGCCCTCACTCCGCTCAGCCGCCGAGGTACACCCGGGGTACCCGTCCACCGATACGGGTGACGATCTCATACGCGATCGTGTGCGCGGCCCGTGCCCAGTCCTCGGCGGAGGGCTCACCGCGTTCCGGGTCGCCGAAGATGACGACCTCGTCGCCGGCGGCGACCCGCTCGCCCTCCCCGTCCAGGTCGACCACGAACTGGTCCATGGCGATGCGTCCGGCGACGTTCCGGACCGTGCCGCCGACGAGCACCGGACCGGCGCCCGACGCCTGGCGCGGGATGCCGTCGGCGTAGCCGGCCGGAACCAGCGCGAGGGTCGTCCGGTCGCCGGTGACGTGGTGGTGGCCGTAGCTGACCCCGTGGCCGGCGGGAACCGTCTTGACCAGCGCGAGGGAGGCCTTGAGGGTCATCGCGGGCCGCAGGCCCAACTGGGCCGGGGTGCCGAGCTCGGGCACCGGCGAGACGCCGTAGACGGCCACCCCGCAGCGCACCAGGTCGAAGTGCGACTCGGGCAGGGTGAGGGTGGCGGGCGAGTTGGCGATGTGCCGGACCTCGGGGTCGATCCCCTCCTTCTCGGCGTACGCGAGCATCTCGCGGAAGGCGTCGAGCTGGAGCTTGATCGAGGGGTGGCCTGGCTCGTCGGCGCAGGCGAAGTGCGACCAGAGGCCGGTGACCTCGACGGCGCCTTCGGCCTGGGCGGCTACCGCCGCCCCGACCAGGGCCTCCCAGTCGGCGGGCTGGCAGCCGTTGCGGCCGAGGCCGGTGTCGGCCTTGAGGTGGATGCGTGCGGTGCGGCCGGCCGCGCGGGCTGCCTCGCGCACCTCGTCGAGGGCCCACATGCCGCTGACGGAGACGTCCAGACCGGCCTCGACGGCCTCCCGCCAGGGCCCGCCGGGGGTCCACAGCCAGCACATGATGCGGCCTTCGATCCCGGCGGCGCGCAGCGCGAGGGCCTCCTCGGGGGTGGCGGTCCCGAGCCAGGTCGCGCCGGCCTCCCGAGCGGCCCCGGCGCATTCCACTGCCCCGTGCCCGTAGGCGTTCGCCTTGACGACGGCCATGAACTCGGCCCGGGGCGCCCGCTCGCGCAGCGCGCGCACGTTCTCCCGGACGGCGTCAAGATCGATCTCGGCATACACGCGCGTCGGTGTCTCGTTCATCGTCCACAGTCTCTCAGAGTCCCCGCCCGGCCCTGGTGCCGACGGCCGAAGAGGCGGACAGCGGCGGCGGACGGCCCCGCACCGGCGCCCCGCCGAGCCCCCGCGCCGAGCCCTCGCCGAGCCCCCTCCGAGCCCCCGCGCCGAGCCCTCGCCGAGCCCTCGCACCGGGCCTCCACCCCCGTCGGCCCTCCCGGGGAGCTGCCCGGCCCCCGCGCCTCACCCGCCGTCGGGGCCGGCCTCCCGGCGGGTGTCCCGCCAGGCGGCGGGGAGGGCCTCGGCCAGCTGGTGGGCCGTCAGGGGGCCGCCGGTGCGGCGGGCCGCCAGCCCGTGGAGGTACGCGCCCACCGCACCGGCGTCCGCTCCGGACAGCCCGCCCGCCAGGAGCGACCCGGCCAGTCCGGACAGCACGTCCCCGCTGCCCGCGGTGGCCAGCCACGGTGTTCCCGTCGGGTTCACCCGGACCGGCCGGCCTGCGGAGGCGACCAGCGTCGTCGACCCCTTCAGCAGAACCGTCGCCCCGTACCGCTCCGCCAGCCTCCGCGCGGCCGCCAGCCGGCCCGCCTCCACCGACTCCAGCGACACCCCGAGCAGCGCCGCCGCCTCCCCCGCGTGCGGGGTCAGCAGGGTCGGGGCGGTCCGCGCGCGCAGCACCTGCGGGTCCAGTCCGCGCAGCCCGTCCGCGTCGACCAGTACCGCCGTGTCCCCGGCGAGGACGTCCGCGACCTCGCCGCCGCGCCCCTCCCCCAGGCCGGGACCGATCGCCCACGCCTGCACCCGCCCGGGTCCGATCAGCGTCTCGGGGTAGCGCGCCAGCACGGCGTCCGCCGCCGGGCCGACGTAGCGCACCGCGCCCGCGCCGCCGCGCAGGGCCCCCGCGACGGCCAGCACCGCCGCCCCCGGGTACTGCGTCGATCCGGCCACGATCCCGACGACGCCGCGCCGGTACTTGTCGCTCGATGCCGTCGGCTCCGGCAGCAGCCGCGCCACGTCCGCGTGCTGGAGTGCCTCCACCTCCGGCTCCGGCAGCCGCAGCCCGATGTCCACGAGGTGCAGCGCGCCCGCCCGCGAGGCCCCCGGGTCGATCAGCAGACCCGGTTTGTACGCCCCGAAGGTGACCGTCACGTCGGCCGTGACGGCCGTTCCCGCCACCTCCCCGGTGTCGGCGTCCACCCCGCTGGGCAGGTCCACGGCGACCACCGCGGCCCCCTGCGGGATCCGCTCCGCCAGCGCGGCGCCCGCGGGCCGCAGCCCGCCCCGCCCGCCGATCCCGAGCAGCCCGTCCACCACCAGGTCGGCCCGCTGCGGCACGCTCCGCGCCAGCTGCCCGCCGGCGGCCCGCAGTGCGGCCACCCCGCCCGCGTGCATCCGTGCCGGGTCCATCGGCACGGCCGTCACCCCGGCCCCGCGCCGGGCCAGGCGCGCGCCGGCGTACAGGGCGTCGCCGCCGTTGTCCCCGGGGCCGACGAGCAGCACGACGCGTGCCCCGTAGACCCGGCCGCGGCGCCGCGTCAACAGGCCCGCGCACACGGCGGCCAGCCCGGCCGCCGCCCGCAGCATCAGGGCGCCCTCCGGCAGCCGGGCCATCAACTCCCGCTCGGCGGCCCGTACGGTCTCCACGCTGTAAGCAGTACGCATGGGGTCAACCCTCCGCGATCACCACCGCGGAGGCCACACCGGCGTCGTGGCTCAGCGAGACGTGCCAGGACTTCACCCCCAGCGCCAGCGCCCGCGCCCGCACCGTCCCCGACACCCGCAGCCGCGGCTGCCCGGTGTCCTCCACATAGACCTCGGCGTCGGTCCAGAGCAGGCCGGCGGGCGCACCGAGGGCCTTGGCCAGCGCCTCCTTGGCGGCGAACCGCGCGGCGAGCGAGGCGGTCCCGCGCCGCTCGCCGCTCGGCAGCGTCAGCTCGGCCTCGACGAACAGCCGCCCGGCCAGGCCCGGCGTGCGCTCCAGCGCCGCTCCGAAGCGTTCGATCTCCGCCACATCGATCCCGACGCCGACAATCACGAGGCCTACCCCACTACCCGACTACTCCACGGTCACGGACTTTGCGAGGTTACGCGGCTGGTCCACCTCGTTGCCGCGGGCCGTGGCCAGTTCGCAGGCGAACACCTGCAGCGGCACCGTCGCCACCAGCGGCTGGAGCAGTGTCGGGGTGGCCGGGATGCGGATCAGGTGGTCCGCGTACGGGACGACCGCCTCGTCCGCCTCCTCCGCGATCACGATGGTCCGTGCCCCGCGCGCCCGGATCTCCTGGATGTTCGACACGATCTTGTCGTGGAGCACGGAGCGGCCGCGCGGCGAGGGCACGACCACGACCACCGGCAGGTCCTCCTCGATCAGGGCGATCGGCCCGTGCTTGAGCTCGCCCGCCGCGAAGCCCTCGGCGTGCATGTACGCCAGCTCCTTGAGCTTGAGCGCGCCCTCCAGCGCCACCGGGTAGCCCACGTGCCGCCCGAGGAAGAGCACGGTGTCCTTGTCGGCGAGGGAACGCGCGAGCGCCCGTACCGGCTCCATGGTCTCCAGGACGGTGTCCACGGCGGCGGCGATGTCCGACAGTTCGCGGATCACCGCCTCGATCTCGTCGCCCCACTTGGTGCCCCGGACCTGTCCGAGGTACAGCGCGACGAGATAGCAGGCCACCAGCTGGGTCAAGAAGGCCTTCGTCGAGGCGACGGCGACCTCGGGACCGGCGTGCGTGTAGAGCACGGCGTCCGATTCCCGCGGAATCGTCGACCCGTTGGTGTTGCAGATGGCCAGCACCCTGGCGCCCTGCTCGCGTGCGTGGCGCAGCGCCATCAGGGTGTCCATGGTCTCGCCGGACTGCGAGATCGCGACGACCAGGGTCCGCTGGTCCAGGATCGGGTCACGGTAGCGGAACTCGCTGGCCAGCTCCGTCTCGCACGGGATGCGGGTCCAGTGCTCGATGGCCAGCTTCGCGATCATGCCCGCGTGGTAGGCGGTGCCGCACGCCACGATGACGACCTTGTCGACCTCCCTGAGCACCGAGACGGGGATGCGCACCTCGTCCAGGCTCAGCGAGCCGCTCGCGTCGATCCGGCCCAGGAGGGTGTCGGCAACGGCCTTCGGCTGCTCGGCGATCTCCTTGAGCATGAAGTAGTCGTATCCCCCCTTCTCGGCCGCCGAGGCGTCCCAGTCCACGTGGTACGCCCGCACGACGGCCGCCGACCCGTCGAAGTTGGTCACCGCGACCCCTTCGCGGCGGAGCTCGACGACCTGGTCCTGCCCGAGCTCGATCGCGGACCGCGTGTGGGCGATGAACGCGGCCACGTCCGAGGCGAGGAAGTTCTCCCCCTCGCCGACGCCCACCACCAGGGGGGAGTTCCGGCGCGCGCCGACCACGACGTCCGGTGCGTCGGCGTGCACGGCCACCAGGGTGAAGGCTCCTTCGAGGCGGCGGCACACCTGCCGCATGGCCTCGGCGAGGTCGCCGGTGGCCGAGAACCGCTCCGCCAGCAGGTGGGCGACGACCTCGGTGTCGGTCTCGGAGTCCAGCCGGTGTCCGCGCTCGGCGAGTTCGGCCCGGAGCACGGCGAAGTTCTCGATGATGCCGTTGTGGACGACGGCCACGCGCCCCGCGTTGTCGAGGTGCGGGTGCGCGTTGACGTCGGTGGGCCCGCCGTGGGTCGCCCACCGGGTGTGCCCGAGTCCCGTGGAACCGGCCGGCAGCGGGTTCGCGACCAGTTCCTTCTCCAGATTGACGAGCTTGCCGGCCTTCTTGGCAGCGGCCAGGCTGTCGTCCGCGAGTACGGCGACCCCTGCCGAGTCGTAGCCGCGGTACTCCAGTCGCTTGAGTCCGGCGATGACCACATCGAGCGCAGACTGCGCTCCCACGTAACCCACAATTCCGCACATAGGGCGCAGCGTACGCCGTGGCCGGCCGTCTGCCCCGTAGCCGAACAAGACGAAAACCCCGCCCCGGCGCATCGGCCGGAGCGGGGTTGACGGTGCGTCGGAAGGGGCCTCAGCCGAGCTTCTTGGCCTGGGCCTCGACGAGGGCCTTCGGCTGCTCGGCGGTGCCGGCCAGGCTCAGGGAGGAGAAGGTGGCGACCGTGTTGCCCTTGCGGACGAGGACCAGCTGGGTCGTCAGCTTCTCGCCGTCGGCGTCGATTTCGACGGTGAGGGGCAGGGTCTCGTCGCCACCGGTGACGGCGGCACCGGGCATGACCTTGGTGATCTTGGTGGTCTCGCCGTCCTGGGTGGCCGCGTAGCCGCCCGAGCACTTCTCGCTCGCGGTCTTCACCGCGGCGAAGGCCTCCTCGGCGCCCTTGGCCTCGTACGAGGCGAGGGTCACCGTGGTGGCCGTGGAACCGAGGGCGCCCGCGATCGCCTTCGCCGCATCCTCCGGCGAGGTGCCGGTGGCGGGCTTCGGGGTGGCGATCGCCTTGGTGCGGGCCGTGCCGGAGGGGGTGCCGGCCGGGACGAAGGCCTGGGCCTGGACCAGGATCTTGCATTCGGGCTTGTCGCTGGTGGCGGTGGCGCCGGCGGCGGCCTCGGCGGGCGTGGACTCCTTGAAGGTGTGGTCCGCGAGGTCGGCCTGGGTCACCAGGAGCTTCGCCAGCTCCGCGTCGGTCTTGCCCTTGGCGGCGGGGGCCGCCGACGTCGCCGCGGCCTCGGACGGCTTGGCGTCCGCCTTGGTGTCGGCCTTGTCGGAACCGCAGGCGGTGGCCAGCAGGACCAGGGACACGGCGGACGCGGTCATGACAGAACGGCGAACAAGGGTGCTACGCACGAGAAGACTCCCCCACAGGCAACGAAAACGGCACGCGGGAGCCGCACCCTCGACCGGGCGCGGCTCCGAACGGTTGTACGGCCAATCTACTGGTCAAATGATCAGCGGCCCGCGAATTTCGCGGGCCGCATCGGATCGTGACCGGTACGAGACCGATTCAGCCGAGCTTCTTCAGCTGCGCGTCGACGAACGCCCGCGCGTCGGCCGGCTTGGTGTCGAAGCGGACCGTGTGGACGACCACGAGGTTGTTGCCCTTGCGGAAGGCGACCATCTGGCTGTTCATGGCCTCGCCGTCGTCCTCGGTGGCGAACGCCCACGCCGCGGCGTCGTCGCCGGCGGTGAACGCCGCCGGGGTGACCGACTTGACCGTGGTCTTCTCGCCCTTCGCCGTCGTCGCGAACCCCGCCCCGCAGGCCTGGCCGGCGGCCTTCAGGGACGCGAGGGCCTCCTCCGCCCCCTTGCCGTCGTAGGAGGCGAGCTGCACGGAGGTCGCGCTGATGCTCAGCGGATTCGCCGGGTCGGACGGCTGGCCGACACCGACGCGCTCCGTCGTGGTGACGGCCGTGCCGATCGGGGCCAGGCTGCCCGCCTGGGCGAGCGGCGCGCACTCCGGCTTGTCGGTGGTGACCTCGGCGGCCTTGGCGATGTCGTCCGCCCCCGCCTTCTGGATCTTGACGTCGCGGACGTCGCCGTCGGCCAGCGTGAGCTTCTCCAGCTCGACCGCGGTGAGCGCCTTGGCCTCGGGCGTGGGCGAAGGAGACGGGGCGGCCGCGGACGGCTTGGCGTCCGCATCGGCGCCGGGCGCGTCCGAGGGGCCGCAGGCGGTGGCCAACAGGGCGAGGGACGCGCCGGAGGCGGTCAGGACGGCACGACGGAGTATGGCGGTACGCACGGAGGACTCCCGGGAAACAAGGTGGTGTCAGAGCAGCGCGGAGGACGTCCCGCAGCTGCGGGACGATCAAGTGGACTGCATCGCTCCGCACTGTACGGGCGATCCTCGCGCCCGCCTCCGGTGTGACGACCGCGAGCGCGGATCGTGATCAGGGCGAGACCCCGATCTTCGCGAATCGGACCGGACGCCCGGGCATCCCCTTTGGCCACGTGACCGACCCCACCACCCACAAGCGCCCCCCAGCCCCGACAATGGCGGTGTGATCACTTCGCCGCCACGAAGCAACACGCCCGAGGAAGCAACGGAGCACCCCGGCCGGGACGGGCAGCCCCCGCGTTCCGCGCACCGCCGCGGCCCCGAGGTCTCGCCGTACGTGGACCTCACCCGGGCCGAGTGGAGCGCCCTGCGCGAGCGGACGCCGCTGCCGCTGACCGCGGACGAGGTCGAGCGCCTGCGCGGCCTCGGCGACGTCATCGACCTCGACGAGGTCCGCGACGTGTACCTGCCGCTGTCGCGCCTGCTCAACCTCTACGTCGGTGCCACCAGCAACCTCCGCGGCACCCTGAACACCTTCCTCGGCGACGCCGGCAACGGCCACGGCGCACAGTCGGGCACCCCCTTCGTCATAGGGGTCGCCGGCTCGGTCGCCGTCGGCAAGTCCACCGTGGCGCGTCTGCTCCAGGCCCTGCTCGCCCGCTGGCCCGAGCACCCCCGCGTGGAACTGGTCACCACCGACGGCTTCCTGTACCCGATGAAGGAGCTCCAGCGGCGCGGACTCACCTCCCGCAAGGGGTTCCCCGAGTCCTACGACCGCCGCGCGCTCACCCGCTTCGTCGCCGACATCAAGGCCGGCAAGGACGAGGTCCGGGCCCCGGTCTACTCACACCTGATCTACGACATCGTGCCCGGCGAGGAGCTCGTCGTACGCCGTCCGGACATCCTCATCGTCGAGGGCCTCAACGTGCTCCAGCCGGCCCTTCCCGGCACCGACGGCCGGACCCGCGTCGCCCTCGCCGACTACTTCGACTTCAGCGTGTACGTGGACGCCCGCCCCGAGGACATCGAGCGCTGGTACCTCAACCGCTTCCGGAAGCTGCGCGAGACCGCCTTCCAGAACCCGTTCTCCTACTTCCGCAAGTACACACAGGTCTCCGAGGAGGAGGCCATGGAGTACGCGCAGACGATGTGGCGGACGATCAACCGGCCGAACCTGCTGGAGAACGTGGCCCCCACCCGCGGCCGGGCCACCCTCGTCGTCCGCAAGGGGCCGGACCACAAGGTCCAGAAGCTGAGCCTGCGCAAGCTCTGACCCTGCCGGTGCGCATGCGGGCGGCTCCGGCCGGGCCCCGCGGCCCCCTCCGCCGCGCAGCGCACAGCGGAGGGGCGCCCTGGAGCGCGCGCCCTAGCCGAGCGCCGACTTCACGGCGTCCGCGAGCCGGCCGGCGACGGCGCGGGCCTGCTCGATGTCGGCGGCCTCGACCATCACGCGCACGAGCGGCTCCGTACCGGAGGGACGCAGCAGCACGCGGCCGGAGGTGCCCAGCTCGCGCTCGGCGTCGGACACCGCCGCCGCCAGCTCGCCGGAGGTCGAGACCCGGGACTTGTCCACGTCGGGAACGTTGATCAGGACCTGCGGCAGCCGCTGCATGACCCCCGCCAGCTCGGCGAGGGAACGGCCGGTGGCCGCGACCCGTGCCGCGAGCAGCAGACCGGTCAGCGTGCCGTCACCGGTGGTCGCGTGGTCGAGGATGATCACGTGGCCGGACTGCTCACCGCCGAGCGCGTAGCCGTGCTCCTTCATCGACTCCAGCACGTACCGGTCGCCGACCCCGGTCTGCACGACCTGGATGCCCTCGCCCTCCATGGCCAGCTTGAAGCCCAGGTTGGACATCACGGTGCCGACCACGGTGTTCTCCCGCAGTTGGCCGGCCTCGCGCATGGCCAGTGCCAGCACCGCGAGGATCTGGTCGCCGTCGACCTCCGCTCCGGTGCCGTCCACGGCCAGGCAGCGGTCCGCGTCGCCGTCGTGCGCGATGCCGAAGTCGGCGCCGTGCTCGACCACGGCCGCCTTCAGCAGACCGAGGTGGGTGGAGCCGCAGCCGTCGTTGATGTTCAGGCCGTCCGGACCGGCACCGATCGTGACGACCTCCGCGCCGGCCCGCGCGAACGCCTCGGGAGAGACGTAGGAGGCCGCGCCGTGCGCCTCGTCGAGGACGATCTTCAGACCGTCGAGGCGGTTGGGGAGGACTCCGATGAGGTGGGCGACGTACTTCTCGAAGCCCTCGGTGTAGTCCGAGACGCGGCCGACACCGGCCCCGGTCGGCCGGTCCCAGGGGGCACCGGTGCGGTGCTCCTCGTAGACGGACTCGATGCGGTCCTCCAGCTCGTCGGCGAGCTTGTGGCCGCCGCGGGCGAAGAACTTGATGCCGTTGTCGGGCATGGCGTTGTGGCTGGCGGAGAGCATCACACCGAGGTCGGCACCCAGCGCACCGGTGAGATACGCCACCGCCGGGGTGGGCAGCACACCGACGCGCAGGACGTCCACGCCCGCGCTCGCCAGGCCGGCCACGACCGCGGCCTCAAGGAATTCACCGGAGGCGCGGGGGTCCCGGCCGACCACCGCGGTCGCCCGGTGGCCCTCGAAGGTGCCCGCTTCGGCGAGTACGTGGGCAGCCGCCACGGAGAGGCCGAGCGCGAGCTCCGCCGTCAGATCCGCGTTGGCGACGCCGCGTACACCGTCCGTCCCGAAGAGTCGTCCCACAGTTGTCCTCCCGAGTGTGCGCTTCGCGTATGACCGCTTGTGTCAGGTATGTGCCGCTTGTGGCGGTAAACGAACCGCCCCGGCAGCACAGAGAGTGCTGCCGGGGCGGTTTCGTTGCAGAACAGCAGGCGCAGATTAGCGCTTGCTGTACTGCGGAGCCTTACGGGCCTTCTTGAGACCGGCCTTCTTGCGCTCGACCGCACGGTCGTCGCGGGAAAGGAAGCCGGCCTTCTTCAGCGCCGGGCGGTTGTTGTCCACGTCCGCCTCGTTCAGCGCACGGGCCACGCCGAGGCGCAGGGCACCGGCCTGGCCGGAGACGCCGCCACCCGAGATGCGGGCGATGACGTCGTAGCGGCCGTCGAGCTCCAGGAGCTTGAAGGGCTCGTTGACTTCCTGCTGGTGCACCTTGTTGGGGAAGTAGTCCTCAAGGGTGCGACCGTTGATCTTCCACTTGCCGGTGCCCGGAACGATCCGGACGCGGGCGATGGCGTTCTTGCGACGGCCCAGGCCTGCGGCCGGCTGGGGGTCACCGAAGCGACCGGCAAGGGACTCGGAGGTGTAGTCGCCCTCGACGACGACCTCAGACTCGGTGGTGTACTCCTCGACGCCCTCGAACTCGTCGACGGGGGTCTCGGCGGTGGTCTCGGCCACGATGCTCCTCAGAATTCTCTGTGTCTTAGGGGGTGGCCGGAACTACTGCGCGACCTGGGTGATCTCGAACGGCACCGGCTGCTGGGCAGCGTGCGGGTGCTGGTCGCCCGAGTAGACCTTCAGCTTCGAGAGCATCTGACGGCCCAGGGAGTTCTTCGGGAGCATGCCCTTGACGGCCTTCTCGACGGCCTTCTCCGGGTTGTTCGCCAGCAGGTCGTCGTAACGCACGGCGCGCAGGCCGCCCGGGAAGCCGGAGTGGCGGTAGGCCATCTTCTGGGAGGCCTTGTTGCCGGACAGGTGAACCTTGTCGGCGTTGATGATGACGACGAAGTCACCCATGTCCATGTGAGGGGCATAGGTCGGCTTGTGCTTGCCCTTCAGGAGGGCAGCGGCCTGGGTCGCCAGACGGCCGAGGACGACGTCCTGGGCGTCGATGACGAGCCACTGGCGCGAGATGTCGCCGGGCTTGGGGCTGTACGTACGCACGCGTATGCCTTCGCTTCTTCAGTGGTGGTATCCCACGGGCGCAAGCCCGGCGGGAAGGTCCTGACAGGGTCACCACGGACGATCACGACAGCCCTCGCTCGCATCGGGGACGCAACCCGTGTGAGCGGCCAACTGCTGGTCATCGGTCCGGTGGACCGGCGTAAGGCCCTTTCACGTGAGAATGAGAAAGCCAATACGCATAACAAACCAGCAGGATACCCAAGCAGACCCGTACGGGTCAAAACGCGGTCCGCGATGCCGATGCTGCTGGCGTCGCGGCGCACTCCGGTTCGGTCCTGGGTGGGGACCCCGCAGTTGTTACGGGCTTCAGAATAACCCGCCCGGAGCGCAGTGCACGACGCGCCAGGACGAAGGCGAGCCCGCACAGGGTGGCGCAGTCCTTGAAGGCGCGCCGCTTGTGGGCCAGCTCCGCGGGCCAGGGCACCAGCGCCAGCTGGGGCGTCAACGCCAGCCAGAACCAGGGCGAGCGGGGCGCGGAGCCCGGCCGCACCGCCGAGGCCAGCAGCAGCGGCAGCACCACGAGCAGGTAGTGATCGAAGGACGGTCGCGACACCAGGAATGCGGCGAGCATCACCATGCAAGCCGTCTCGACGAGACGCAGCTCACCCTGGTCGGCGTCCTCCTCCGTGCGCCGCCACCGTGCCCAGGCCGCCCACAGCCCGGCCGCGGCACCGGCGAAGGCGACCAGGACGGCCAGTGGCTGCGGTACCCCGAGCCGCGGCAGCACCGCTATCGGCGAGGCGTCCCAGGGCAGCGCGTACGCGTCCTGCCCCTGGAGAAGGAACGGCAGGGTCCTGGTGAAGAACAGTGAGGGACTCGGCATCAGCAGCGCCCCCGCCAGCGACATCCCCAGCGGCACCAGCACCGCCGCGGCCAGCCCCCGCCACTGCCGGGCGAGGAGGAACAGCAACCCGACCGGCACCAGCATCGGCTTGCAGGCGATGGCCAGCCCGACCACCAGCCCGGCCCACCCCCACGACCGGCGGTGTGCGAGCAGCAGTGCCAGGGGCAGCGCGGCCGCCGAGACGGCCGTCCAGTTGCCGATCAGCACCAGGTTCGCCCACGGCTTGTACAGGAGGGCGAGCACGGCCGGGCCGCCGACGGCCAGGCGCGAGCGCAGCGGCACGGAGAACAGCCGCAGGGCGGCCAGCCAGCCGATGCCCAGCAGCCCCGACATGCCGACCGGCAGGACCCAGCGCAGCACCCCCCGCGGCACCAGCGCCTCCGGCACCGCCATGAGCACGGCGCTCGGCAGGTAGAGGAAGCGCTTGTCCTCGTAGGGCGACCCGCCGTCCAGCAGCGTCTGCGCGGCCTTGACCACGAAGGCGTTGTCCGAGCCCCAGTTCTCCCGCAGGCTCGTGGAGACGCAGCTCCCGAGGAGCACCGCCAGGCAGAGCACCTGCCAGGAGCGCGGGGCCGGCCGCAGCAGCAGGCCGACCAGCCGGTCCCCGGGGGGCCGCGCCTGCCACCTCATGAGCCAGATGCCAGGCCTCAGGCCCACGACGCCCCTCCCTCACCGCCGAGCCACCGCTCAGCGCTCGCGTTCGACCCTGCGCTCGTCCCAGACGGGCTCCTGAGTCTCCCGCACCACGCCGTCCGAACCGAAGACCAGGTAGCGGTCAAACGTGCGCGCGAACCAGCGGTCGTGCGTGACGCACAGCACCGTCCCCTCGTAGGACTCCAGTCCGTCCTGGAGAGCCTCCGCGGACTCCAGGTCCAGGTTGTCCGTGGGTTCGTCCAGCAGCAGCGCCGTGGTACCCGCCAGCTCCAGCAGCAGGATCTGGAAGCGCGCCTGCTGACCGCCGGAGAGCCTCTCGAAGGGCTGCTCGGCCTGACGCTCCAGCTCGTAGCGGCGCAGCGCCCCCATCGCCTGCCCGAGGGGCTTGGCGGCCTCCGTCCACAGGATCTCGACGAGGGTGCGGCCGAACAGCTCCGGGTGGGCGTGGGTCTGCGCGAAATGGCCGGGAACCACCCGCGCGCCCAGCTTCCAGTCGCCGGTGTGCCGGACGTCCTCGCCCGCCAGCAGCCGCAGGAAGTGCGACTTGCCCGAGCCGTTCGAACCGAGCACCGCGACCCGCTCCCCGTAGAAGACCTCCAGGGAGAACGGCTTCATCAGCCCGGTGAGCTCAAGGTTCTCCACCGTGAGCGCGCGCACGCCGGTCCGGCCGCCCTTGAGCCGCATCGTGATGTCCTGCTCGCGCGGCGGCTCCGGCGGCGGACCGGCCTCCTCGAACTTCTGGAAGCGGGTCTGCATCGCCCGGTAGCGCGAGGCCATGTCGGGGCTGCTCGCGGCCTGGTTGCGCAGTCGCAGCACCAGGGCCTTCAGTCGGGCGTGCTCCTCGTCCCAGCGCCGCTTGAGCTCCTCGAAGCGGGCGAAGCGCTCCTTGCGTGCCTCGTGGTAGGTCCCGAAGCCCGCACCGTGCACCCACACGTCGGAGCCCGTCGGGCTCGCCTCCAGGCTGATGATCTTCTCGGCGGCCTGGGTCAGCAGCTCCCGGTCGTGGGAGACAAACAGGACCGTCTTGCGGGTCGCCTTCAGCTGCTCCTCCAGCCACCGCTTGCCCGGGACGTCGAGGTAGTTGTCCGGCTCGTCGAGCAGCAGCACCTCATCGGGCCCGCGCAGCAGCGCCTCCAGCACGAGCCGCTTCTGCTCACCGCCGGAGAGCGTGCGCACCTCGCGGAACTGGGCGGAGTCGTACGGGACGGCCAGCGCGGCCGTCGTGCAGACGTCCCAGAGGGTCTCCGCCTCGTAGCCCTGGACGTCGGCCCAGTCGCTGAGCGCCTGGGCATAGGCCATCTGCGCGGCCTCGTCGTCCACCGTCATGATCAGGTGCTCGGCCCGGTCGACGGCCTTCGCCGCCTCCCGGATCCGCGGCTGGGACACCGAGACCAGCAGGTCACGTACGGTCGTCTCGTCGCGTACGGAGCCCACGAACTGGGACATCACACCAAGGCCGCCGCTGATCGTGACGCCGCCGCCGTGCGGCTGGAGCTCCCCCGAGATCAGCTTCAGCAGGGTGGTCTTACCGGCACCGTTCGCCCCGACCAGGGCGACCACCGACCCCTCCCCCACGCGGAAGGAGACGTCGGGGAGCAGGACCCGCCCGTCGGGAAGGTAGTACTCCAGGTGGCTGGCTTCGAGATGTCCCATGCCGGGCATTGTCCAGGTCGGCGCGCCATCCGCCCAAACGATTTCGCGGCGCTCAGCAGCAGCCGGCGGCCGGCAGGGTCCTCATGTTGCGGGCCTCCTTGCTGCGGGCTGCCAGCAGCTCGTCCGCCGGGTAGCCGACCTCCTCCAGGGTCAGCCCGTGCGGCTTGACCACGTGCACCGAGGAGTCCCGTACGGCGGCGGCCAGCACCTTGCCGGGCCAGTCGGTGGGCCGGTGCCCGTCTCCGACGTGGAGCAGGGCGCCCACCAGGGAGCGGACCATGTTGTGGCAGAAGGCGTCGGCACGGACGGTCGCGGTGACGATGCCGTCCTCACCGCGCTCCCAGCTCAGCTGCTGGAGCGTGCGGATCGTCGTGGCGCCCTCGCGCTTCTTGCAGTACGCGGCGAAGTCGTGCTCGCCCAGCAGCGGGGCGGAGGCCTCGTTCATGGCGTCCACGTCCAGGGGCCACTGGTGCCACAGGACGTGGCCGCGGCGCAGCGGGTCGACGCCACCCTGGTGGTCGCCGACCCGGTAGGCGTAGCGGCGCCAGATGGCCGAGAAGCGCGCGTTGAAGCCCTCGGGGGCCTCGGCGACCTTCCACACCCGCACGTCGTGCGGCAGCCGGCCGGCGAGGCGGCGCAGCAGCTTGTCGTGGTGTTCGGCCCAGACCTCCTCGGCGAGATCGAACTGCGCGACCTGACCGCGGGCGTGCACCCCCGCGTCCGTACGGCCGGCCACGGTCAGCTCGACCGGCTCCCCCAGCCGCATCACGGTCCGCAGTGCGCTCTCCAGCTCTCCCTGGACGGTCCGCAGCGTGCGCTGCTTCGCCCAGCCGGAGAAGTCCTTGCCGTCGTAGCTCAGGTCCAGCCGTACCCGGACGTGCCCGGGCTCCACCTCGTCACTCACGTGACCGATCCTCTCAGAATCACCCAGATGCAGAACGGGCCCGCCCCGGAAGGGGGCGGGCCCGTTCAGAGCCGTTCAAGCAAGCGTGATCCCTGAGGATCAGGCCTCCTTGGTCTCCTCGGCGGGGGTCTCGGCGGCCTCCGCCTCCTTGACCGCGCGCTTGGTGGCGGCCTCGGCCTCACCGGTGGCCTGCTGGGCGACCGTGAGGGCCTCGACCAGCTCGATCACGGCCATCGGGGCGTTGTCGCCACGACGGTTGCCGATCTTGGTGATGCGCGTGTAACCACCGGGGCGGTTCTCGTAGCGCGGGGCGATCTCGGTGAACAGCGTGTGCACGATGCTCTTGTCCGTGATCGTCTGCAGCACCAGGCGACGGTTGTGGATGTCGCCCTTCTTGGCCTTGGTGACCAGACGCTCGGCGTAGGGACGCAGGCGGCGGGCCTTGGCCTCGGTGGTGGTGATGCGGCCGTGCTCGAAGAGCGCCTTCGCGAGGTTCGCGAGGAGGTGCTTCTCGTGCGCGGCGGAGCCGCCCAGGCGGGCACCCTTTGCGGGACGCGGCATTGTTACTCCTTCATATCTGCACCGGCCGTGTCAGGTACCGGAGTCAGTTCCCCCAAGCGGTCGCAAGGGGGTGGGTGCGGGGGGCGTGGCCCCCCGCAGGCTTTCTCAGTACTGCTCGGTCTCGACGAAACCGGCGTCCGCGTCGTCGTCGGCGCCGAAGGCGTCGGCGGCGGCGGTCGGGTCGAATCCGGGCGGGCTGTCCTTCAGGGCCAGGCCCATGCCGGCCAGCTTCGCCTTGACCTCGTCGATCGACTTCGCACCGAAGTTGCGGATGTCGAGCAGATCGGCCTCGGAGCGGGCGACGAGCTCACCCACGGAGTGGATGCCCTCGCGCTTGAGGCAGTTGTACGACCGAACGGTGAGCTCCAGCTCCTCGATCGGCAGCGCCAGGTCGGCGGCCAGGGCGGCGTCCGTCGGGGACGGGCCCATGTCGATGCCCTCGGCGTCGATGTTGAGCTCGCGGGCCAGACCGAACAGCTCGACCAGCGTCTTGCCGGCGGACGCCATGGCGTCGCGCGGACGCATGGCCTGCTTGGTCTCGACGTCGACGATGAGCTTGTCGAAGTCGGTGCGCTGCTCGACTCGGGTCGCCTCGACCTTGTAGGTGACCTTGAGGACCGGGCTGTAGATGGAGTCGACCGGGATGCGGCCGATCTCCTGGCCCAGCTGCTTGTTCTGGACGGCGGAGACGTAGCCGCGACCGCGCTCGACGGTCAGCTCCATCTCCAGCTTGCCCTTGCCGTTGAGCGTGGCGAGGACCAGGTCCGGGTTGTGCACCTCGACACCGGCCGGGGGCGCGATGTCTGCAGCGGTGACCAGGCCGGGACCCTGCTTGCGCAGGTACATCACGACCGGCTCGTCGTGCTCCGAGGAGACGACCAGCTGCTTGATGTTGAGGATGATGTCCGTGACGTCTTCCTTGACGCCCGGCACGGTGGTGAACTCGTGCAGGACGCCGTCCACGCGGATGCTGGTGACAGCGGCACCCGGGATGGAGGACAGGAGGGTACGGCGCAGGGAGTTGCCGAGGGTGTAGCCGAAGCCCGGCTCCAGCGGCTCGATCACGAACCGCGAACGGTACTCGTCCACGACCTCTTCGGTCAGCGACGGACGCTGAGCGATAAGCATGTCTGTGTTCCTTCTTTCGTGGGCGCCCACTATTTGACGCCCGACGGGAGGCCGTACCGGGGTACGGCTACTGCAAGGGTACGGGCGGTACGTCCCCAGAAGGGGACGTACCGCCCGGACACTCAAGAACGCAACTGTGCGTCCGCTGCGTCAGACGCGGCGACGCTTCGGCGGGCGGCAGCCGTTGTGCGGGGTGGGGGTGACGTCCTGGATCGAGCCGACCTCGAGGCCGGTGGCCTGGAGGGAGCGGATCGCGGTCTCACGGCCGGAGCCGGGACCCTTGACGAAGACGTCGACCTTGCGCATGCCGTGCTCCTGCGCGCGGCGGGCGGCCGACTCGGCGGCCATCTGCGCGGCGAAGGGGGTGGACTTGCGCGAGCCCTTGAAGCCGACGTGGCCGGCGGAGGCCCAGGAGATCACGTTGCCGGACGGGTCCGTGATCGAAACGATGGTGTTGTTGAACGTGCTCTTGATGTGGGCGTGCCCGTGAGCGACGTTCTTCTTTTCCTTGCGGCGCACCTTCTTGGCAGCGCCCTGACGACCCTTGGGGGG
Organism: Streptomyces sp. NPDC058880; assembly: GCF_042742535.1. Classification (NCBI taxonomy): domain Bacteria; kingdom Bacillati; phylum Actinomycetota; class Actinomycetes; order Kitasatosporales; family Streptomycetaceae; genus Streptomyces; species Streptomyces sp. NPDC058880. The sequence continues at coordinate 50,411 of NZ_JBHYMC010000014.1, read as the reverse complement.
CATCTCAATCTCCTACGGGAGGTGGTCGGTCCTACAGCGCAAGACCGCTGAACAGGACTACTTCTTGCCCGGCTTCTTCTTACCGGCGATCGCGCGACGCGGGCCCTTGCGGGTACGCGCGTTCGTGCTGGTGCGCTGACCGTGCACCGGGAGGCCGCGACGGTGGCGGATGCCCTGGTAGCACTGGATCTCGATCTTGCGGCGGATGTCGCCCTGGATCTCGCGGCGGAGGTCACCCTCGGTACGGAGGTTGGCGTCCACGTACTCGCGGATCTTGACGAGGTCCTCTTCGGCCAGGTCACGAACGCGGGTGTTCGGGTTCACGCCGGTGGAGGCGAGGATCTCCTTGGACCGGGTGCGCCCGATACCGAAGACGTAGGTGAGTGCGATCTCCACACGCTTTTCGCGCGGGATGTCAACACCGGAAACGCGTGCCATTCAATGGCTCCTGTGTGTTCGGGGGTCTTCCACAGAACCGATCCCGACCGCCGACCACCCGGGTGGGTGATGGTACGTCCGGGTCCCCGGCCCCCGCCGGAGGTGCCGCCGGCCCCGTGTGGGGCTGGGCGGGTTCTGCGTATGTACGTTTTCTTACGTCGCGCGAAGAACTGCGTTAAGGCAGGTCGGTCGGCGTGCGTCAGCCCTGGCGCTGCTTGTGGCGCAGGTTGTCGCAGATGACCATGACCCGGCCGTGACGGCGGATCACCTTGCACTTGTCGCAGATCTTCTTGACGCTCGGCTTGACCTTCATGTGGGTGAGGTTCTCCGGGTCAGTGCCACCACCCGCACCGGGACGGACGCCCAGGCAGGAGTGAGAGCAAGATCTACTTGTATCGGTAGACGATCCGGCCACGCGTCAGGTCGTACGGAGACAGCTCCACGACGACCCGGTCATCGGGCAGGATGCGGATGTAGTGCATACGCATCTTCCCGCTGATGTGCGCGAGGACCTTGTGACCGTTCTGGAGCTCCACCTTGAACATGGCGTTCGGGAGGGACTCGATCACGGTGCCCTCGATTTCGATGGCACCTTGCTTCTTGGCCACGCTTCGCCTTTCGAATCGGCTACCTTGATCAGCTCCGTGCGCCATGGAGACATGGAAGTGCACGAGAGCCGACGAGTCAGTCTACGTCAGGGCACCCAGAAAGACGAATCCGGAAAGTTTGCCCCAGAGTCTAGATCATTAACCGAGGGGGTCCGGGGCCGTGCTGACCCCGTACTCCGCCAGCTTCGCCTTGCCGCAGTCCGGGCTGGTCAGGACGATCGGGCCGGCCTCCGTCAGCGCGACGGAGTGCTCCCAGTGCGAGGACCAGGTGCCGTCCGTGGTGATGACCGTCCAGTCGTCCGAAAGGACCTCCGTCCGGGCCGTGCCCAGCGAGACCATGGGCTCGATCGCCAGGCAGACGCCCGGGACCAGCTTGATCCCCTTGCCTCGCTTGCGCGAGACGTAGTTCAGCAGGTGGGGGTCCATGTGCATCTCGGACCCGATGCCGTGGCCGCCGTAGTCCTCGATGATCCCGAACGTGCCGCGGCTGTGCTCACCGGTGGCGGGACGGGGCTGGCGCTTGATGTACATCTCGATCGCCTTCGAGATGTCCACCAGGCGGTTGCCCAGCTTCATCGCGGCGATGCCGGCCCACATGGACTCCTCGGTCACCCGGGAGAGCTCCACCAGCTCAGGAGCGTGACCGGTGCCCACGAAGGCCGTGTACGCCGCGTCCCCGTGCCAGCCGTCCACGATCGCACCGGCGTCGATCGAGATGATGTCGCCGTCCTTCAGGACGGTCTTGTCGTCGGGGATGCCGTGGACCACGACCTCGTTCACCGAGGTGCAGATCGTCGCGGGGAAACCGCCGTAGCCGAGGAAGTTCGACTTCGCCCCGGCGTCCGCGATGACCTTGCGGGCCACCATGTCCAGGTCCCGCGTCGTGGCGCCCGGCACGGCCGCCTCGCGGGTCGCAGCATGGATCGCGGCGACGACCAGCCCCGCCTCGCGCATCTTCGCGATCTGCTCGGGGGTCTTGATCTGCACCATAGGGGCGTGCCTTCCAGCTTCGAAACGGGTCTTCTCAACAGTACGGCCGCGATGCCCTGGGGACACCGCGGCCGTACCTGTACTGCGGAGGACTACTTCTGCAGGGCGTCCATGGCGCGCTTCGTGACGTCCGCGACCTCGCCGAGGGCCGGGATGGTCACCAGCAGGCCCTGGGCCTTGTAGTAGTCGATGATCGGCTCGGTCTGCGTGTGGTAGACCTCCAGCCGGTTGCGCACCGTGGCCTCGGAGTCGTCACCGCGCTGGTAGAGCTCGCCACCGCAGTGGTCGCAGACGCCCTCGGTCTTCGGGGCGGCGTACACGACGTGGAAGACGTGCGCGGACTCGTTGCGGCAGACGCGGCGGCCGGCGATGCGCTTGACGACCTCGTCCTCCTCGACCTCCAGGTCGAGGACGGCGTCGAGCTTCATGCCCGAGTCCTGGAGCATCACGTCGAGCGCCTCGGCCTGGGAGACGTTGCGCGGGAAGCCGTCGAGCAGGAAGCCGCCAGCGGCGTCGGGCTGCTCCATCCGGTCCTTGGCCATACCGATGGTGATCTCGTCCGGGACGAGGTCGCCGGCGTCCATGAACGCCTTGGCGCGCAGGCCCAGCTCGGTGCCCTGGCTGATGTTGGCCCGGAACAGGTCGCCCGTGGAGATGTGCGGGATCGACAGGTTCTTGGCAAGGAACGCGGCCTGCGTTCCCTTGCCCGCACCGGGCGGTCCGACGAGGACAATTCGCATCAGCGGAGGAACCCTTCGTAGTTACGCTGCTGGAGCTGGCTCTCGATCTGCTTCACGGTTTCCAGACCCACACCCACGATGATGAGGATGCTCGTCCCGCCGAACGGGAAGTTCTGGTTCGCTCCGAAGCCGGCCAACGCCATCGTCGGCACAAGAGCGATGAGACCCAGGTACAGCGACCCCGGCCAGGTGATCCGGTTGAGCACGTAGCTCAGGTACTCGGCGGTGGGTCGACCGGCGCGGATACCCGGGATGAACCCACCATACTTCTTCATGTTGTCTGCAACTTCCTCGGGGTTGAACGAGATCGCCACGTAGAAGAACGCGAAGAAGACGATCAGGAGGAAGTACACCGCGATGTAGTACGGGTGGTCGCCCTTGACGAAGTGCTTCTGGATCCAGGTGGCCCAGCCCGCGGTGGACCCGCTGAACTGCACGACCAGCGCCGGGATGTAGAGCAGCGACGAGGCGAAGATGACGGGGATGATGCCCGCCTGGTTCACCTTGAGCGGGATGTAGGTGGAGGTGCCGCCGTACGCGCGGCGGCCGATCATGCGCTTCGCGTACTGGACCGGGATCCGGCGCTGCGCCTGCTCGACGAAGACCACCAGGCCGACCATCGCGAGGCCGACGAGCATGACGACGCCGAACTCGACCCAGCCGTCGGCGATCTTGCCCTGGAGCTTGATCTGCCACAGGGCGCCGATGAAGCCCGCGGCGATCGAGATGAACATGAGGATCGACATGCCGTTGCCGATGCCGCGGTCGGTGATGAGCTCACCGAGCCACATGACGACGCAGGTACCGGCGGTCATGGTGACCACCATCACGACGGTCGTGAAGATCGACCGGTCGGGAACGATCTGGCTGGCGACCTGGCAACCCTGGAACAGGGCCCCGGTCCGGGCGGTGGCGACGAGGCCGGTGCCCTGGAGGACCGCCAGCGCGACCGTCAGATAGCGCGTGTACTGAGTGATCTTCGCCGTGCCGGACTGGCCCTCTTTCTTGAGGGTCTCCAGCTTCGGGATGACCACGGTCAGCAGCTGCAGAATGATGCTCGCCGTGATGTACGGCATGATGCCGAGAGCAAAGATCGTGATCTGCAGCAGCGCGCCACCGCTGAACATGTTGACGAGGCCAAACAGACCATTGCTGCTTCCGGCCTGTTCCACGCAGATCTGTACGTTCTTGTAGCTCACGCCGGGGACCGGGATGTGGGACCCGAGCCGGAACAGCACGATGATGCCGAGCGTGAAGAGCAGCTTCTTGCGCAGGTCGGGCGTCTTGAACGCCCGGGCGAACGCGGTGAGCACGGTGCCTCCTGCGACCCCCGCGCTACTGCGTCAGAGGTGACGGTCTGAGGGATCGACGTATACGACAAAGCAATGGTGCACGCCACCTTACCGGCGAGTGTGCCCCCCGTGGAACGACCAACCGGGGATGCCCCTTATGTGAGGCATCCCCGGTCGGGTTTTGAGCTATTCAGCCACTGAATCCGTCTTAGACGAGCTCGGTGACAGAGCCGCCGGCAGCGGCAATCTTCTCCTTGGCGGAAGCGGAAACGGCGTCAACCGAAACCTGCAGCGCCACGGAGAGCTCGCCCTGGCCCAGGACCTTGACGAGGCTGTTCTTGCGAACCGCGCCCTTGGCGACCAGGTCGGCCACCGTGACTTCTCCACCCTCGGGGTAGAGAGCACTGAGCTTGTCCAGGTTGACGACCTGGAACTCGGTGCGGAACGGGTTCTTGAAGCCCTTGAGCTTCGGCAGGCGCATGTGGAGGGGCATCTGCCCACCCTCGAAGCGCTGCGGAACCTGGTAGCGGGCCTTCGTACCCTTGGTACCACGACCAGCCGTCTTACCCTTCGACGCCTCACCACGACCCACACGGGTCTTCGCGGTCTTGGCGCCGGGGGCGGGACGGAGGTTGTGAGCCTTCAGCGGGCTGTTCTCAGCCATGATTAGTCAACCTCCTCAACCGTCACGAGGTGGCGGACGGTGTGCACCATTCCGCGGAACTCGGGGCGGTCCTCCTTGACGACGACGTCGTTCAGGCGCTTGAGCCCGAGCGAACGCAGCGTGTCGCGGTGGTTCTGCTTGCTGCCGATGTACGACTTCGTCTGCGTGATCTTGAGGCGGGCCATCAGACACCCGCCCCAGCGCGCGCACGGAGCAGAGCCGCGGGAGCGACGTCCTCGAGGGGCAGACCACGGCGAGCCGCGATCTCCTCGGGACGCTGCAGGCCCTTGAGGGCCTCCACGGTCGCGTGCACGATGTTGATCGCGTTGTCGGAGCCGAGGGACTTCGACAGGATGTCGTGAACGCCGGCGCACTCCAGAACGGCGCGCACCGGGCCACCGGCGATAACACCGGTACCGGGGGAAGCAGGCTTCAGCAGGACAACGCCGGCCGCCTTCTCGCCCTGGATCGGGTGCGGGATGGTGCCCTGGATGCGGGGAACCTTGAAGAAGTTCTTCTTGGCTTCCTCGACGCCCTTGGCGATGGCCGCGGGAACTTCCTTGGCCTTGCCGTAACCGACACCTACGGTGCCGTCACCGTCACCCACCACGACGAGCGCGGTGAAGCTGAAGCGACGACCACCCTTGACAACCTTGGCGACACGGTTGATCGCGACAACGCGCTCAACGTAAGCGGTCTTCTCGGCGGCAGCGCCACCGTCGCGACCCTTCCGGTCCCGCCGCTCGCCGCCACCGGCACCGCTTCCGCGGCGCTGGGGTCCAGCCATTGGATTACCTCTCTCTGTTACGTCCGTGAGTCCCGGAACCGGGGCTTAGAACTTCAGCCCGGCTTCGCGGGCGGCGTCAGCCAGAGCGGCAATGCGCCCGGCGTATCGGTTGCCACCGCGGTCAAAGACGACGGTCTCGACGCCCGCGGCCTTGGCGCGCTCGGCGACGAGCGCGCCGACAGCCTGGGCCTGAGCGCTCTTGTCGCCTTCGCCACCGCGGATCGAAGCGTCCAGGGTCGACGCCGACGCCAGGGTGTGGCCCTGGAGGTCGTCGATGACCTGAGCAACGATGTTGCGGTTGGAACGCGTCACGACGAGGCGCGGACGCTCCGCCGTACCCGAGACGTTCTTGCGGATGCGGATGTGGCGGCGAGCCTTGGCAGCGCGCTTGTACGCGTCGCCCTTGGCGATCTTCACACCGTATGCCATGGCTACTTACCAGCCTTTCCGACCTTGCGGCGGATGACCTCGCCGGCGTACTTGACACCCTTGGCCTTGTACGGGTCGGGCTTCCGCAGCTTGCGGATGTTGGCGGCGACCTCGCCGACCTTCTGCTTGTCGATGCCCTCGACCGAGAACTTGGTCGGCGACTCGACCTTGAAGGAGATGCCCTCGGGCGCCTCCACCAGGATCGGGTGGCTGTAGCCGAGCTGGAACTCCAGGTTGGAGCCCTTCGCGGCCACGCGGTAACCGACACCGCTGATCTCGAGAGCCTTGACGTATCCCGTGGTCACACCGGTGATCATGTTCGCCACCAGCGTGCGGGACAGGCCGTGCAGGGCCTTGTTCTGACGCTCGTCGTTCGGACGGGTGACGTTCAGAACGCCGTCCTCGTCCTTGACAACTGCGATGGGCGCCTTAACGGTGTGCGCGAGAGAACCCTTGGGGCCCTTCACGTTGACCGTCTGGCCATCGATGGTGACGTCCACACCGGCGGGAACCTGGATGGGGAGCTTGCCGATTCGCGACATTGCTTTTCCTCCGTTCCCGACTACCAGACGTAGGCGAGGACTTCCCCACCTACGCCCTTCTTGCCTGCCTGCTGGCCGGTCAGGAGACCGTGGGACGTGGAGATGATCGCCACGCCCAGGCCGCCGAGGACCTTCGGCAGGTTGGTGGACTTCGCGTACACGCGCAGACCGGGCTTCGAGATCCGCTTGATGCCCGCGATGGAGCGCTCACGGTTCGGCCCGAACTTCAGCTCGAGGACGAGGTTCTTGCCGACCTCGGCGTCCTCGACCTTCCAGCCGGTGATGAAACCCTCCTGCTTGAGGATCTCCGCGATGTGCGACTTGATCTTGCTGTGCGGCATCACGACGGTGTCGTGGTACGCCGAGTTAGCGTTACGCAGACGCGTGAGCATGTCTGCGATGGGGTCAGTCATGGTCATGAAGTGGCCTTCGGCCTCTCTCGCCGGGGTTTCCTGTATGCGCCATCCCTCTCCCCACTCGGTGGCGGGACGGGTGCGGCACGGGGACCTACGGCGTAGTAAGTCGGTAGGGCGGCGGACGCCCAACCACACAAGCCTAAGGCATGCGCGGCTGGGCACCCACCGTCCAGATGCTTACCGAGAGTGCCTGGTAGTGCCCAAGTCCTTGCGGACGAGGGTGATTACCAGGAGCTCTTGGTCACGCCCGGCAGCTCGCCACGGTGAGCCATCTCACGGAGGCACACGCGGCAGAGGCCGAACTTGCGGTACACGGAGTGGGGGCGACCGCAGCGCTGGCAGCGGGTGTACGCACGCACACCGAACTTGGGCTTACGGGCAGCCTTCGCGATGAGAGCCTTCTTCGCCATCTCGCTTACGCCTCCTTGAAGGGGAAGCCGAGGTGACGAAGGAGCGCGCGGCCCTCAGCGTCGTTGGTCGCCGTGGTGACCACGGTGATGTCCATACCCCGGGTACGGTCGATCTTGTCCTGGTCGATCTCGTGGAACATGACCTGCTCCGTGAGACCGAAGGTGTAGTTGCCACGGCCGTCGAACTGCTTCGGCGACAGACCACGGAAGTCACGGATACGCGGCAGCGCGAGCGACAGCGTACGGTCCAGGAACTCCCACATACGGTCACCACGGAGGGTGACGTGGCAGCCGATCGGCTGACCCTCGCGCAGCTTGAACTGCGCGATGGACTTGCGGGCCTTCGTGACGGCCGGCTTCTGACCGGTGATCGTCGTCAGGTCGCGGATGGCACCGTCGATCAGCTTCGAGTCACGAGCGGCGTCGCCGACACCCATGTTCACGACGATCTTGACGAGGCCGGGGATCTGCATGACGTTCTCGTACGAGAACTCCTCACGCAGCTTGCCCGCGATCTCCTCGCGGTACTTCGTCTTCAGACGCGGAGTGGTAGCCATCAGATGTCCTCACCCGTGCGCTTGGCAACGCGGATCTTGTTGCCCTCGTCGTCGAAGCGGTAACCGACGCGGGTGACGACCTTCTTGCCGTCCTTCTCCACGACCAGCTGGACGTTGGACACGTGGACCGGGGCCTCGGTGATCACGATGCCACCGGCCTGGTTCTGGCCAGCCTTGGTGTGCTTCTTGACCCGGTTGACACCCTCGACCAGGACGCGGTTCTCGGCGGGGAAGGCGACGATGACCTTGCCCTGCTTGCCCTTGTCCTTACCGGTGATGACCTGTACCAGGTCGCCCTTCTTGATCTTCATGCTTACAGCACCTCCGGCGCGAGCGAGATGATCTTCATGAACTTCTTCTCGCGCAGCTCACGGCCGACGGGGCCGAAGATACGGGTGCCGCGAGGGTCGCCGTCGTTCTTCAGAATGACGGCGGCGTTCTCGTCGAAGCGGATGTACGAGCCGTCCTGGCGGCGGCGCTCCTTGACGGTGCGAACGATGACCGCCTTGACGACGTCACCCTTCTTCACGTTGCCACCGGGGATCGCGTCCTTGACGGTGGCGACGATGACGTCACCGATGCCCGCGTAGCGGCGACCGGAGCCACCGAGAACACGGATGCAAAGGATCTCCTTGGCACCAGTGTTGTCGGCGACACGCAGTCGCGACTCCTGCTGGATCACGTCTATCTCCTGTTTGTCTGCCGGTTCCCGGCGGGGGCCTCGCTACGCGAGCGGAGCCCCCGCCGAGCCTGGCGGAACGAACCTAAGGGAAACCCCTCAGGTGCTTACTTGGCCTTCTCGAGGATCTCGACGATGCGCCAGCGCTTGCTCGCCGACAGCGGACGCGTCTCCATGATGAGGACGCGGTCGCCGACGCCGGCAGCGTTCTGCTCGTCGTGCGCCTTGAGCTTGTTCGTACGGCGGATGACCTTGCCGTACAGGGCGTGCTTCACGCGGTCCTCGACGGCGACGACGACGGTCTTGTCCATCTTGTCGCTGACGACCAGGCCCTCACGGGTCTTGCGGAAGCCGCGCTCGGTCTTCTCAGTCACGTTGTTCTCGCTCATCAGGCGTTCTCCACCGTCTCGATACCGAGCTCACGCTCGTGCATCAGGGTGTAGATGCGAGCGATGTCCTTACGGACGGACTTGAGCCGGCCGTTGTTCTCCAGCTGGCCGGTGGCCGCCTGGAAACGGAGCTTGAACAGCTCCTCCTTGGCCTCGCGCAGCTTGGCAACGAGCTCCTCGTTGCCGAGCTCGCGGAGCTCGGACGCCTTGGTTCCCGTCGCCATCACGACTCACCTGCCTCGCGCTTGACGATCCGGCACTTCATCGGCAGCTTGTGGGCCGCACGAGTGAGGGCCTCACGCGCAATCTTTTCGTTCGGGTAGGACAGCTCGAACATGACCCGGCCCGGGTGCACGTTCGCGATCCACCACTCCGGGGAACCCTTACCGGAACCCATGCGGGTCTCGGCAGGCTTCTTCGTCAGCGGGCGGTCCGGGTAGATGTTGATCCAGACCTTGCCGCCACGCTTGATGTGGCGGGTCATCGCGATACGAGCCGCCTCGATCTGGCGGTTCGTCACGTAGGCGGGGGTGAGCGCCTGGATGCCGTACTCGCCGAACGAGACCTCAGTACCGCCCTTGGCCATACCGCGGCGCTTCGGGTGGTGCTGCTTGCGGTGCTTGACCCTACGAGGGATCAGCATGTCGGTCAGGCCTCCGTTCCGGTGCTCTCAGCCGGAGCGGCGGCGGGAGCGTCGGCCTTGGGGGCCTCGGCACCAGCAGCCTGCTGCGGCTTGCGGCCACCACGGCCGCCGCGCTCGCCACCACGGCCACCACGGCCGGCGGGACGGTCGCCAGCGCCGGCACCACGGGCCGGGCGGTTACCCGCACGGGCCGCAGCGTTCTCGGCGCGAACCTCGGCGATGTTCTTGACGTCGCCCTTGTAGATCCAGACCTTCACACCGATACGGCCGAAGGTGGTCTTGGCCTCGAAGAAGCCGTAGTCCACGTTCGCGCGCAGCGTGTGCAGCGGCACACGACCCTCGCGGTAGAACTCGGAGCGGGACATCTCGGCGCCGCCGAGACGGCCGCCACACTGGATCTTGATGCCCTTGGCGCCGGCCTTCATCGTGCCCTGCATGCTCTTGCGCATGGCACGACGGAAGGAGACGCGGGAGGAGAGCTGCTCGGCAACGGCCTGGGCAACCAGCTGAGCGTCGAGCTCGGGGTTCTTGACCTCGAGGATGTTCAGCTGGACCTGCTTGCCCGTGAGCTTCTCGAGGTCGCCGCGGATGCGGTCGGCCTCGGCGCCACGGCGGCCGATGACGATGCCAGGACGGGCGGTGTGGATGTCCACACGCACGCGGTCACGGGTGCGCTCGATCTCAACCTTCGAGATGCCGGCGCGCTCCATGCCGGACGTCATCATCCGACGGATGGCGACGTCTTCCTTGACGTAGTCCTTGTACAGCTTGTCGGCGTACCAGCGGGACTTGAAGTCCGTGGTGATGCCGAGTCGGAACCCGTGCGGGTTTACCTTCTGGCCCATTACCGGGAACCTTCCTTGCTGCTGACGACCACGGTGATGTGGCTGGTCCGCTTGCGGATCCGGTAGGCACGGCCCTGGGCACGCGGACGGAACCGCTTCAGGGTCGGGCCCTCGTCCACGTACGCCTCGCTGATGACCAGCGTGGAGGCGTCCGGGTGGTTGTAGTTGTGCGCGGCGTTGGCGATGGCGCTGTCCAGCACCTTGCCGACCGGCACGCTCGCGGCCTGCGGGGCGAAACGCAGGACCGCCTGAGCCTCCGTGGCATCCATGCCACGGATAAGGTCCACCACGCGGCGGGCCTTCATGGGCGTGACGCGGATGTACCGCGCCTGGGCCCTGGCTTCCATGGTTGTCCCTTCGGTGTAAGTCATAGTCGTAACCACCCCGCCTTTAGCGGCGCTTCGACTTCCGGTCGTCCTTGACGTGGCCGCGGAAGGTGCGAGTCGGCGAGAACTCGCCGAGCTTGTGGCCGACCATCGACTCGGTGACGAACACCGGGACGTGGGTCTTGCCGTTGTGCACCGCGATGGTGTGACCCAGCATGCTGGGGATGATCATCGAGCGACGGGACCAGGTCTTGATGACGTTCTTGGTGCCGGCTTCGTTCTGGGCGTCCACCTTCTTTACGAGGTGGTCGTCGACGAAGGGCCCCTTCTTGAGACTGCGCGGCATCTAAACCCGCTCCTAGCGCTTCTTGTTCGTCTTGCGGCGGCGGACGATGTACTTGTTCGAAGCCTTCTTCGGCGAACGAGTACGACCCTCCTTCTGACCCCACGGGGAGACCGGGTGGCGACCACCACTGGTCTTGCCCTCACCACCACCGTGCGGGTGGTCAACCGGGTTCATCGCGACACCGCGGACGGACGGGCGAACGCCCTTCCAGCGCATACGGCCGGCCTTGCCCCAGTTGATGTTCGACTGCTCGGCGTTGCCGACCTCGCCGACCGTGGCGCGGCAGCGCGCGTCGACGAGACGGATCTCACCGGACGGCATACGAAGGTGGGCCATCACGCCCTCCTTCGCCAGCAGCTGCACGGAGGCACCGGCGGAACGCGCGAACTTGGCGCCGCCACCGGGACGGAGCTCGATCGCGTGGATCGTGGTACCGACCGGGATGTTGCGGAGCGCGAGGTTGTTGCCCGGCTTGATGTCGGCCGTGGGGCCGTTCTCGATCCGGTCACCCTGCTGCAGACCGCGCGGCGCGATGATGTAGCGCTTCTCGCCGTCGGCGTAGTGCAGCAGCGCGATGCGCGCGGTGCGGTTGGGGTCGTACTCGATGTGCGCGACCTTGGCCGGCACGCCGTCCTTGTCGTGACGACGGAAGTCGATCACGCGGTAGGCGCGCTTGTGGCCACCACCCTGGTGGCGAACGGTCACACGACCGGTGTTGTTACGGCCGCCCTTGCTGTGCAGGGGGCGGACCAGCGACTTCTCCGGCGTGGACCGCGTGATCTCGACAAAGTCGGCGACGCTGGAGCCACGACGGCCCGGGGTCGTCGGCTTGTACTTGCGGATACCCATTTCTCAGTCCTCGTCCGATTCCGGACGACTAGACCTCCGTTAGGAGGCCTGGCCGCCGAAGATGTCGATACGGTTGCCCTCGGCAAGGGTCACGATGGCGCGCTTGGTGTTGGCGCGCTTGCCGAAACCGGTCTTGGTGCGCTTGCGCTTACCCTGACGGTTGATCGTGTTGACCCCGGTGACCTTGACCGAGAAGACCGCCTCGACGGCCTGCTTGATCTGGGTCTTGTTGGCGCCGGGCGCGACGATGAACGTGTACTTGTTCTCGTCCAGCAGCGCGTAGCTCTTCTCCGAGACGACCGGCTTGATCAGCAGGTCGCGCGGGTCGGTGAAGGTCTTGCTGGTAACGGTCGCCTCAGACATCAGGCGTCGCTCCCTTCGGTCTCATCGGCCTTGGGGCCAGACACGAAGGACTCGAGCGCGGCCTGGGTGAAGACCACGTCGTCAGAGACGATCACGTCGTACGTGTTCAGCTGGCCCGGCTCCAGGATGTGAACCTGGGGCAGGTTGCGGGCGGACAGCCACGCCAGCTCGTCAGAACGCTCGGCGACCAGGAGCAGGTTCTTGCGCTCCGAGATCTTGCCGAACAGCGTCTTGGCGGCCTTGGTGGAGGCGGCACCCTCGACCACGCCGGTGACGACGTGGATGCGGGAGTGACGCGCGCGGTCCGAGAGGGCACCGCGGAGGGCGGCAGCCTTCATCTTCTTCGGGGTCCGCTGCGAGTAGTCACGCGGCACGGGGCCGTGGACGACGCCACCGCCGGCGAACTGCGGAGCGCGGGTCGAACCCTGACGGGCGCGGCCGGTGCCCTTCTGGCGGTAAGGCTTCTTGCCACCACCACGGACTTCACCGCGGGTCTTGGTCTTGTGCGTGCCCTGACGGGCAGCGGCCAGCTGCGCGACGACGACCTGGTGGATCAGCGGAACGCTGGTCTTCGCGTCGAAGATCTCCGCGGGGAGCTCGACGGTACCGGCCTTGTCGCCTGCCGGCGAAAGGATGTCAATGGTGCTCATTAACCTCAAGCCCCCTTGGCCGCGGTACGGACCAGGACGAGGCCGCCGTTCGGACCGGGGACTGCACCCTTGATGAGGAGCAGGCCCTTCTCCGCGTCTACCGCGTGGATGGTCAGGTTCTGGGTGGTGACGCGCTCGTTACCCATGCGACCGGCCATGCGCATGCCCTTGAAGACACGCCCAGGGGTGGCGCAGCCACCGATCGAACCGGGGGAGCGGTGCTTGCGCTGCACACCGTGACCGGCGCCGAGGCCCCGGAAGTTGTGCCGCTTCATGACACCGGCGAAGCCCTTGCCCTTGCTGTTGCCCGTGACGTCAACCTTGACGCCGGACTCGAACACCTCAGCAGTGATCTCCTGGCCGAGCGTGTACTCGCTGGCGTCGGAGGTGCGGAGCTCCACCAGGTGGCGGCGGGGGGTCACGTCGGCCTTGGCGAAGTGGCCCTTGAGGGGCTTGTTCACCTTGCGCGGGTCGATCTCGCCGAAGGCGATCTGGACCGACTCGTAGCCGTCGATGTCGTTCGTACGGACCTGGGTGACGACGCAGGGTCCGGCCTTGACAACGGTCACCGGGACGACACGGTTGTTCTCGTCCCAGACCTGGGTCATGCCGAGCTTCTCGCCCAGGACGCCCTTGATCTGCTTAGCCATCTTCTCCGCGCCTCTCAGAGCTTGATCTCGATGTCAACGCCGGCCGGAAGGTCCAGGCGCATCAGCGAGTCAACGGTCTTGGGCGTCGGGTCGAGGATGTCGATCAGGCGCTTGTGCGTGCGCATCTCGAAGTGCTCGCGCGAGTCCTTGTACTTGTGCGGCGACTTGATGACGCAGTACACGTTCTTCTCAGTGGGCAGCGGCACCGGGCCCGCGACCGACGCACCAGTGCGGGTCACCGTCTCGACGATCTTCTTCGCCGAGGAGTCGATGACCTCGTGGTCGTAGGCCTTGAGCCGGATGCGGATCTTCTGTCCCGCCATGGCTACTCCGTAGTCCTGTCTCTATGTGGAAACGCTCTGGCTCCCGGTTGGCTGCGGGACGGGATCCCGCCGCCTCTCCTCCGACCCACGCGGTCGGGCGTGTCGCACTCCCTCCACAGAAAATTCCCATACGGAAATTCCCTCGTCCAAGGGGGTGCGGTCCCATGACCGCGCTTCGGGGGAGAAACACCCACCGAGTGCCTGGTGGGCACCGTGCTGACACTTCCCAGAAGATTCCCGTACGTCCGCCCCCATTGCTGCCCCGAGGGGCAGATTAAGGACGACGAGTACTGTGGGACTCGCTTCCGGTCCTCCCGGCGGGAGGCGCGCAGCATCGGCACTCAGCCGAGCAACTTGAGTAGTCTGCCATACGAGACACGTACCTGGCCAATCGGGCCGAAGAGAATACCCCGCCACGCTGAGTGGTCAAACTGCGCCGCGCCCTTCGCGCGGCGGGGCCTCTGTGCCGGCCGTGTCAGGTCCGCGAGGCCGTCCCACAGCCCCCCGGACGCCCCGCGTCGATGCCCTTGCTGCGGTCGTACGGGTCTTGCGGCGGCCCGGAGGGCGTGGCCCCGGTCTCCGGGGTCGCGTCGAAGGCCGGGTGCAGGTAGCCGTCGTACACCTCGCAGGCACTGTTGGCGAGGTCGACGCGGGAGTCGGCGAGGGTGAGCCGACCGGGGGTGGTCCGCCACCTGCGCGGGTCGGCGACCGTGAAGGTGATCTCCCGGCGGACGATGGTCCGCTCGACCCGGTCCGCGCCCGCCGCGGCCTCCACCAACGGGTAGACGAACGAGTAGTCCAGCCGGACGTCGGCCTGGCCCGCCTCCTTGCCGGCCTCCACCCACATCCGGCCGCGCACCTTGACCACGTCGCCCGCGAGCCTCGTCTCCGCCGGGTCGTAGCGGGTGAACAGGTTCACCGGGTCCTGGTCCCTGCCCGGCTCCGCCAGGGACTTCTCCAGGTGCTCCGACGTCTCGGCGGCCTTGGGGTCCAGCAGTGCCAGGGCCGCCTCGGGGCGCGCCCCCTTCAACACCGCCGGGTCGAGGTTGGCCGCTACCAGGAACGCCTTGGCGTGGACGAAGGCCTCCGCGATCCTCTCCCCGGGCACCCCGCCGACGGCGGTGGCCTCCGGGATCTCGATGCCGGCGGCGCCGTCCGCCCACTGCAGGGCCGGGGAGCCGCGGAAGGGGTCCTGCAGGGTCGGGCGGTCCGGGTTCGTCGAGGGCGGCGGAGCGCTCGGGCGGGCGGTCTCCGGGGCGAGCGGGCCCGCCTTCGCCGCGTCCTCGCGGGCCTGCTCCTTGCCGGTGATCCGGTCGATCACCAGCTCGGGCCGCACGGCGATCAGCGCGAGCCCCGCGATGGCGGCGACGGCGAAGGCGGCCCCCAGCCTGCCCGGGCGGCGGCGCTCCCGGGGCGTGGGGCCGGTGCGCCAGCCGGGCGGCTCCTGCCCCTGGGTCGAGCGCAGCCGCTCGGTCACCATGCGCGCCCGCGCCGAGGGCTCCCGCGGTGCGTCCCCCGCCCCCTGGGCGGCCTGCTCCATGAAACGGGCCCACTCCTCGTCGGAGGCGCCCGGTCTGTTGTCGTCGTGGCCCATGCCTGGTCCTCCCCCTGCCCGCCCGACACGCGTGAGGGGCTCCGCACCTTCCGGTGCGGAGCCCCTCACCTGCGCCGAGGCGTGCGCGTGCTAGCTGAAGTACCCCGTGATGTCCGCGATGAGGTCCACGGAACCGGAGTTGTTGTAGAAGCTGACCTTGCCGTCCACCACGGGCACGACCACCAGGTTGGGGATGGTCAGGCCGGGGGTGAAGTTCAGGTTCGAGGCGCTCGTGCGGGTCGTGCCGCTCGGGAACACCGACACGAAGCTGGCCTCGGTCGGGTTGGTCGCGGTCACGTTCAGCACGACGGCCTTCACACCGCTGGCCGGAACGCCGCCGACGCCCGCCACGGGCAGCGTGACCACGCTGCCGCCGGTGACCGGGCCCTTGCGGACGCCGGTGCCGGTGCGGGTGTCCATCAGGCGCTTCGGGCCGAAGTTCGCGTGCGTGGCGCCGGTGGGGCTGTCCGAGAAGTAGCCGGTGATGTCGGCGATCAGGTCGACGGTGCCCTGGTTGTTGTAGAAGCTCACCTTGCCGTCCACGACCGGCACGACCACCAGGTTGGGGATCGTCTGGCCCGGGGTGAAGTTCAGGTTCGAGGCGCTGGAGCGGGCCGTGCCGCTCGGGAACACCGACACGAAGCTCGGCTGCGTCGGGTTCGTCGCCGTCACGTTCAGCACGACGGCCTTCACACCGCTGGCCGGGATGCCGTCGACGCCCGCCACGGGCAGGGTGACCACGCCGCCGCTGCCGACCGGAGCGGCCGGGACGCCGGTGCCGGTACGGGTGTCCATCAGGCGCTTCGGACCGAAGTTGGTCTGCGTGGCGCCGTCGGCGGTCGAGGTGAAGTAACCGGTGATGTCGGCGATCAGGTCGACGGTGCCCTGGTTGTTGTAGAAGCTCACCTTGCCGTCCACGACCGGCACGACCACCAGGTTGGGGATCGTC
>NZ_JBHYMC010000014.1:0-33833 GCF_042742535.1 Streptomyces sp. NPDC058880 | reverse complement strand
CTGGCCCGGGGTGAAGTTCAGGTTCGAGGCGCTGGAGCGGGCCGTGCCGCTCGGGTACACCGACACGAAGCTCGGCTGCGTCGGGTTCGTCGCCGTCACGTTCAGCACCACCGCGGTGGGCGTGCCGCCGGTGGCGGCGGCCACCGGCAGGGTGACCACTTCGCCGCTGCCGACCGGGCCCTTGCGGACACCGAGGCCCTCGCGGGTGTCCATCAGGCGCTTCGGGCTCAGGGGGACGAACTTGGCGCCCTTGACGTCCGCCTCGACGGTGACCGCGAGGCTCGTGGAGACCTTGCCGTTCGCGGCGGTCGCCCGGACCCGGACCTCGTGCTTGCCGTCGGTGACGACGGTGGTCGCCTTGCGGGCCGCGGCGTCGGTCACCGCGGTGGCCTCGCCGTCCACGAGCAGCTCGAACTTGGCCAGTCGGCCGGTGGCCGTGCTGGTGGTCCAGTCGACCGTCAGGGCGGCGCCGCTCGGGAGGGTGGCGCCCGGCGAGGCCGTCGCGCCGTTCACCGAGGCGATCTTCAGCTGGGCCGCGGGGCCCGTCTGGCGGAGCGCTTCGAGCTGCGGGTAGAGCGAGTTGCCCGGGCACTGGGTGTTGAAGCCGTCCCGGTGGCCGGAGAGCGACTTGAACTCGTACTGCTGTCCGGCGGTGTAGCTCTTGCCGAAGTAGTTCGCCTGCGTGGCGCCCGCGGTCAGCACCGCGGTGCCGTTCATGTCGCCGTCGTACTGGCCCAGCTTGTAGGCGGCGACCTTGGAGATGGCGCCCAGCGCGGCGGCGGAGGCCCCGGCGCTGGTGTAGTCACCGAGGACGGAGACGCTCGTCGACTCGGAGTTCCAGCCGTAGGTGTGGGCGCCCTGGACGGGCTGGTCCACACCGCCCTGCCGGCCCTCGAAGATCGTCCCGCACTTGTCGACGAGGAAGTTGTAGCCGAGGTCGCGCCAGCCGTTGCCCTGTACGTGGTAGACGTGCAGGCTGCGGACGATGGCCGCAGACTCGGTGCATTCGTAGGGCGTGGTGGCCGCGGTGTGGTGGACGAAGACGGCCTTGATCTTCCCGCCGGGCAGGTAGATCGGGCCCTCGTCGTTCAGGGACTCGTCGGCGCCCCACTGGACGCGGGAGACCACGTCCGGGCGCGGGGCGGTCGACTCCGGTCCCGGCGTCGTCGGCGCGGGGTCCGCGGCGGGGAGGGCGAAGGCGGCCGGGCCGAGACCCAGGTTGTTGTTCTTCTTGGCCTTCGCGGCGCCGGCACCCGGGTCGACCAGGTTCAGCTCCATGCCCGCGGGCAGGGCGCCGCCCCCGGTCACCCGCACCTCGGCGCCGTCGGACGGGCCGACCCAGACGGGCTCGGTGGCGCCGCGCAGTCCCGGGCGCTTGCCGTCGAGTTCGGCCTCGGCCTGCTCCAGCACGACCCACTTCGACCACTTGCCGCTGTCGGCGTCACGGGTGCGGGCCTCGATCTTGCCCTTCACCTCGGCCTCGGGGTCGTTCCAGGAGACGCCGAGGAGCCCGAACGGCTCGGTGTCCTGCTGGGCGAGGACGGCCTCGCCCCTTCCCTTGGGCTTGAGAGCGATCTTGTGCAGTTCCCCCTCGACCGGGCCCTTCTCACGGGCGCGGGCGCTGTAGGGCGATACGTCGCCCTCGCCGGAACTGCCCGTGCCGTTGGCGAAGCCCTGGATGCCCAGGACCGCCACGACGCCCAGCGCGGCGGCCAGAGCCGTCCCGCGCGCACGACCTATCTTCAAGTTGTCCCCAACCCCTATGCCAATCCCGCCACATGACACTACCGACCGACCGGATCCTACTGTCCGGGGTCACGGCCCATCGGGGCGGGAGGGGGGGTTGCACACGTGACGCACGTCGCAGCCGGTTCGTACGGGGGTGCTATTCCACCGACTTGTCCTTGAACGGCGCCTTGCGGCCGCAGATCGCGGGCCAGTCCTTCGCCACGATGTTGGCGCACCAGATCTCGCCGCGGTCCTCGTGCTGCTTCCACAGCTTGACCTGAAGGTCCTCGCAGTTGTTCTTGTCCGGCGCGAAGCGCGGGCACGTGCCGTTCGGCAGCTTGATGGTGTGCGCGCGCCAGGCGTCGAGGCCCATGAGGTCGGTGTCCTCGTGCGTCGGCATGTAGCGGTTGGCCGACCAGGAGGCGCCCATGGTGGCGAACAGCGCGACCGCACACACCATGCCGGCCGAGAGCTGACGGATCGTCCGCCGCGGGATGACCCGGGCCGACGGGGAGGCGGCGGCCGGCCGCAGGGTCCGCTCGGTCCAGCCCGAGCCGCGCTGGACCGCCGTCATCACACCGAGGACGGCCAGGATCATCAGCGAGTACATGATGATCCAGGTGGTCCGCGGGAAGAGCTGGACCGCCTTGTCGTGGGCCATGTGCGAGGCGAACCAGAAGCGGGCGAGCCAGGCACCGGCGAGGACCGCCGCGGCGGTACGGACCATGACACTGCGCAGGCCGAGGCCGACCCCGAGGCCCACACCGAGGATCAGCAGCAGCGCGAACCCGGTCTGGCCCGCCATCTCCCCGGAGACGGGCCACTGGTCGTAGGTGATGTAGCCGGTCCGGTCGGAGATCCAGCCCAGGACGTAGCCGGGGTCGGCGTACACGCCGAGGTAGGCGTACCGGTCCGGGGTCTGCGCGCCCAGCCGTGCCATCTGGTAGAGCAGCGGGGCGCCGATGACCCCGGCCGTGATCAGTACCGACCCGACGAACAGCGCCGCCCGCTTCACCGCGGGGGCGCCGGCCCGCCACGGGAAGAGGAAGAGGAAGAGGACGGCGGCGCCGGGCGCGGCCCAGACGTACCAGCCCGAGTACCAGAGGAAGAGCGCGCCGAAGACCGCGCCGAGGGCCGTGCCCCGCAGGACCAGGGACTTCGGGGTGCGGCCGGCCGACCGGCGCAGCTCGCGGAAGCAGTACCCGAGGAGCGGCAGCAGCACGATCATGACGACGTGGCTGTACGGGCGGATCGGGTCGAGGAAGAGCACGGCCGCCGGGACGGCGATCAGCAGCGCCCAGAAGGGGCGGAGCAGCAGGCGCCAGGACAGGTACGCCATCGGGCCGACCAGGGCGCTGCAGATGATCTGCAGGTCGTGCAGGGCGAAGCCGGCGGTGCCGAGGCCGTCGTAGCGGACCTTGGCCCACAGGGCGATGAGCGCCGGGAACGCGGGCGGGTAGATGCCCGACACGCCCTCGCCCGACAGGAACGAGTTGGCCATCTCCACCAGGACGCTCGGGTCGCCCTCCTGCCCGCCGAGCGGGTACGGGGTGCCGCGCAGCGCCACGACGACACCGCCGGCCACGACGCCGGTGGCCAGCCCGGCCACGGCGCCGCAGACGAGTCGCTTGACGAGCTCGTGGCGCAGGACCGGGCCCCGGTAGGCCGTGTACAGCAGCACGCCGAGCAGCGGGAGTCCGAGGACGGCCGCGTACAGCTGGAGCTTGGCCAGACCGCTGACCTGCCCGAGCCGGTTCATCGGGTTGACGCTGATGTGCCGGCTGAGCAGCGTGTACCCGAGGGCCGCGACCACGCTGACGACGACCTCGGCCAGGATCCGCACCCACCGCCGCGACAGCCACTCCCGGCCCCGCGACGCCGGGGGGCGGCTGTCGCCCTGCGCCGGTGCGCCAGGACGCCGGTCCGCGGCGCCGGCTTCGCCGACCGTCTCGGGGGCCAGGTGTGTCATCTCGTTCCGTTTCGTGGTGGGCGGAGTCTGAATCAGTTCTGGCCCGAGGTGAAGGCGTGCTTCGCCAGCGTGCGGGCACCCTCCTTGTTGCCGCTGCGCAGGGCTCCGGGGAGCATGGTCAGCGCGTGCAGCCGGGAGGCGCTGTGGAAGCGCGCCGCGCGGGCCGCCTTCGGCCAGCCGCGGGCGTCCATACGGGCGGCCACCGCGGTGAAGTAGCGCTCGGCCTCGGCGAAGCGGGTGCCGGAGAAGGCCTGGACCGACGACTCGCTGACGGCGTGCCGGCGGTACTGGAAGACGGTCGTGGAGTTGTCGATGACCATCTGCTCCCCGGCTTCGAGCAGGTCGACCACGAGCGCGAGGTCCTGGATGACCGAGTAGTCGTCCCGGAAGTTCACCTTGCGCAGCACCTCGCCGCGCCAGGCGATCGAGGGGAAGTAGAGCCAGTTGCCGCGCAGCACGCTGGCGGCCAGTTCCTCGCCGGCCATCAGGCGGCGGCCCTTCACCTGGGGTGCGTACAGCCGCTTCTTGGTGGTGTCGGCGAGGCCGCCCTGGACCACCCGGCCGGTGCCGTCGATGACCTCGACGCCGGGCTGGACCATGCCGATACCCGGCCGCTCCTCGATGATCGCGCGGACGGTCTCCAGGTAGTGCGGGTGCAGCACGTCGTCGCAGCCCATGATGACCACGTGGTCGGCCTCGGACAGCCGTACGCACTTCTGGAAGTTCTTGGTGATGCCGAGGTTCTGCTCGTTGCGCGTGTAGTGCACGCGGTCGTCGCCGAGCGCGGCGAACCAGCCCGGTACGTCGGGTTCCTTGCCGTCGTCGATCACGACGAGGCGGAAGTCCCGGTCCGTCTGCGCCAGGACGCTGCGGACGGCGTCCTGCATCAGTTGCACGTCCCCGTAGTAGGGGAGCATGAAGTCGAAGGTCACCATGGGCGTTCAGGCCTTCACGGAGTCGGCGTCGGCCGTGGTGTCGCCGGCGGCACCGGGCTCGGGGGCCAGGCGCTCGTCGTTGTGGCGCATGCCCTCGTTGATGGCCACCGTCCGGGCGAGGTCGGTGATCTTCTTCTCCAGCGAGCGGAACCGCAGGAAGGTGTTGAGCGTGAGGAAGCCCATCGCCAGGACCATCACGTAGAGCACGAGGTCGGTGCCGCGGCCGACGCCGAGCTTCTGGGCGAGCCAGGTGACGTCCGTCGGACGGAGCACGGCGTACACGTTGACGATGACGAACAGGGAGAAGGCGATGCGCTTCCAGGCCCGGTTCTTCGCCTGGCTCCACGTCCGGATGAACACCAGGGCCATCGACACGGAGCCGACGATCAGGACGAGCTGGATCCAGAAGTACTTCATCGACGCCCACGCTCCCGCAGCGAAATGTCAAAGATGATGTTCACGCCGTTGATGAGGGACTGGCCCTTGGAGCGCGAGTATTCGGTGTAGAGGATGTCCACCGGAACCTCGGTGACCCGCAGGTCGGAACCCGCCAGGAAACCGACCAGCTCCGAGGCGTGCGCCATGCCGTTCATGGTGATGTTCAGCTGCTCGGCGGCCTTCCGGCTCAGGACGCGCAGACCGTTGTGCGCGTCGGTGAGCTTGAGCTTGCGGGCGGTGGGACTGACCGCGGCGGCCGTGCGCAGGACGACCTGCTTGATCCATGGCACCTGGCCGTTCTGCTCGATGAAGCGCGAGCCGAGCACCACGTCGGCCTCGTCCCGCCGCAGCACGCCGACCATCGTCTCGACGTCCTTGGTCTGGTGCTGACCGTCGGCGTCGAAGGTCGCGAAGTAGCGGGAACCGGGCTGGGCGAGCGCGTACTTCAGACCGGTCTGGAGGGCCGCGCCCTGACCCAGGTTCACCGGGTGGCGGACCAGGTGGGCACCCGTGGTCGCTATGTGCTCGGCCGAGTCGTCCGTGCTGCCGTCGTCGACGACGACGATGTTGGGGAACGTCTTGCGGGCCCCCTCGACCACATCGGCGATCACCTGGCCCTCGTTATAGGCCGGTATGACCAGCCAGACATCGTCGTATTGGGACACGGTAGCTCCAGCGGAATGTGGCACGTACGAGTGCTCGGTGATCGGTGTGACGTCGTGGGCCGGCATGGTCATCTCCCGACCGCGCCCACACCCGCGGCGCCGGTATCGGTGTCGGCCGACTGCCGGGGGGCTTCACCGGCTGCGGCCGCGGCTCCGGGGAAGCTCAGCCTGAGGGCTGCCAGCATAGCGAGCACGGTGGCGGTCGAGCCCACGGCGTAGGCGACGATCACGCGCACGGCCACCTCGCCGGGGATCAGGGTGATGCCCACCAGGACCGCGGTACCGAGGGCCCAGCAGAGCAACTGGAGGTTGTGGCGCTTGAATACCATGAGCGCCTGTCCCAGCACCATCGCGAACATGTACGCCGCGGTGCCCGCGGACAGCAGGAAGAAGTCGAAGCTTCCCAGTACCGGGTCCTGGATGCCGAAGAGCACCTCGATGAGCCAGGGGCCGAGGGCGGTGGCGGGCAGGCCGCCGAGCAGGCCGAGCGCCCCGACCACCATCGCGATCCGGCGCAGCATCGCCCAGAAGGCCACGCGGTCGCCGGCGGTGAAGGCCGCGGTCAGGCCGCTGAGCAGCGAGGCCTGGAGCGAGCCGAAGACGAAGAGCGGAACACGTGCGAGGACCGTCGCGCTCATCAGCGCCGCGATCAGCGCGCTGTCGGACGGCGCCAGCAGCTTGGTGCTCATCACGGCCGCGTTCACGACCAGTTGGGACAGCAGCGTCGCGCAGACCAGCAGGCCGAGGCCGCCGCACAGTTCCCGCCAGGCGATCTGCTCGCCCGGACCGACCGCGCGCAGCAGCGGGGGCAGCGTCACCAGCGTCGCCACCACCGGCGCGACGGCCAGGATGAGACTGAAGGCCAGTGCCGAGTGCAGTCCGAGGAGGGCGCACCCGAAGGCGAGCACGATCCGCAGCCCGCCGTCGACGGCGAGCTGGGTGCCGTAGGCGCCGAAGCGGCCGAGGCCCGCCAGCACGCCGCGGGTGAGGTAACAGACGGCCATGCCGGTGAAGGCGGCGCCGAGCGCGGCGACCAGGGCGCGGTCCCCGTGGAACAGCAGGTCGGCCAGGGGGCCGGCGCCGAGGCCGAGAACCAGCAGGGTCGCGCCGAGGATTCCGGCGGTGAGCAGTCCGGCACGGCGGAGCACCGGGGCGGCGCCCTGGCCGAGGACCACCCGGGCGGAGACGATCCGGGTGAGCTCCTGCTCCAGGGGGAAGAAGATGCCGATGCCGAGGGACATCACGATCGTCCACAGCACCGAGACGTTGGCATAGCCCGCATCGGACAGGCTGTGACCGGCCACGCCCAGGTGGGCGTACGAGGCGCCGCCGAGCACGACGGTGCCGCCGGCCACCGCGACGGTGCCCGGCGGCAGGGCCGCACTCAGCTTGTTCAGCAGGGTCTTCATCCCGCGCGGCCGTCCCGGGCCGCCTCGGCGAGTGCGGCGAAGCCGGGGGTGGCCAGCGCCAGGGCCAGCTGTTCGCGCCAGTCGGCAAGCGGCTCCAGTCCGGCCTTCTGCTGCCACGCGTCGTGTGCGAGCACGCTGAAGGCGGGGCGGGCGGCGGGGCGGACGAACGCCTCGGAGGTCGTCGGCCGGATCCGCTCGGGATCCAGACCGCTCAGGCGGTAGGCCTCGCGGGCCAGTCCCCTCCAGGTGGTCCGGCCGCTCGCGGTGCCGTGGTAGATCCCGCCGGCGGCCCGGCCCCGGAGGGCGGCCAGTCCGAGGTCGACCAGCCGGCCGGCGAGCGCGTAGGACCAGGTGGGTTGGCCGTGCTGATCGTCGACCACGTCGAGCGAGTCGCGCTGGGCGGCCAGCTTCAGCATGGTGGCGACGAAGTTCGGCCCGTGCTCGCCGTACAGCCAGGCGGTCCGTACGACGTAGCCGTCCTGCGGCAGCAGTTCGGTGACGGCCTGCTCGCCGACCAGCTTGGAGCGTCCGTAGGCGTTGACCGGGCCGGTCACAGCGTCCTCGCGGTACGGCTCCGAGGCATCGCCGGGCAGCACGTAGTCGGTGGAGACGTGGATCAGCCGCACGCCGGCGGCGGCGCACGCCTCGGCGAGGACGCGCACGGCGGTGCCGTTGACGGCCGTCGCGGCCTCCTCGGCGCTCTCGGCACCGTCGACGTCCGTCCAGGCAGCGCAGTTCACGACCACGGCAGCGCCCTCGACCGCGGCCCGGACCGCGGCCGGGTCGGTGATGTCGAGATCGGCGCGGTTGCGGCCCACGGCCTCGATCCCGGCGCGCTTCAGGACGGTCAGGACGTCCCGGCCGAGCATCCCGCCGGCGCCGGTGACGAGCCAGTGCCCGGACGACGAGTTGGCGCTCACTTCTGCAGGGCCGCCTTCGCCTTCAGCGGCTCCCACCAGGCGCGGTTCTCGCGGTACCACGCGATGGTGGCCTTGATGCCGTCCTCGAAGGTGACCTGGGGGGCGTAACCCAGCTCGGCGCCGATCTTGCTGATGTCGATGGAGTAGCGCAGGTCGTGGCCCTTGCGGTCCTCGACGTGCTCGACCATGTCCCAGCCCAGGCCCGCGGCCTCCAGCAGGACGCCGGTGAGCTCCTTGTTGGTGAGCTCGGTGCCGCCACCGATGTTGTAGACCTCGCCGGCCCGGCCCTTGCGCATGGCCAGGTCGATGCCCCGGCAGTGGTCGGAGACGTGCAGCCAGTCGCGGACGTTTCCGCCGTTGCCGTACAGCGGGACCTTCTTGCCGTCCATCAGGTTCGAGACGAACAGCGGGATGACCTTCTCCGGGAACTGGTAGTGCCCGTAGTTGTTGGAGCAGCGGGTGACCACCACGTCCATGCCGTGGGTGCGCGCGTACGCCAGCGCCAACAGGTCGGAGGATGCCTTGGAGGCGGAGTAGGGGGAGTTCGGCACCAGCGGCCACTCCTCCGTCCAGGAGCCCTCGCTGATCGATCCGTAGACCTCGTCGGTGGAGATGTGGACGAAGCGGCCGACCCCGTGCTTGCGGGCGGCGTCCAGCAGCACCTGGGTGCCGACGACGTTCGTCATGACGAAGGGGCCCGCACCGGCGATCGACCGGTCCACGTGGGACTCGGCGGCGAAGTGCACGACCACGTCGTGGCCGGCCATCACCTGGTCGACGGCCTCGGCGTCGCAGATGTCGCCCTGGACGAAGCGGTATCCGCTGTGGCCCGCGACCGGAGCGAGGTTCGCCTCGACGCCCGAGTAGGTCAGCTTGTCGAAGACGGTGACCTGCGCCGTGGCGTCTGCACCGAGCTGCTGGCGGACGAATTCTGAACCGATGAAGCCGGCGCCGCCGGTCACGAGGATGCGCATAATACGAAGAGTCTAGCCGCCTGCCGAACGTCACACGCCGGACGGTCGGACCGCCGCGGCCCTCTCGCATAGGGTTCACCCATGCGTGGAATCCTTTTGGCCGGTGGCACCGGATCGCGACTCTGGCCGCTGACTCGGGCCGTCTCGAAGCAGCTGCTGCCCGTCTTCGACAAGCCGATGATCTACTACCCGCTCTCCACCCTGGTCATGGCGGGAATCAGCGAGATCCTGATCATCACCACCCCTGAAGACCGTGACCAGTTCGAGCGGCTGCTCGGCGACGGTTCGCAGTTCGGACTGCGGTTGGAGTACGCCGTCCAGGAGCGCCCGGAGGGCATCGCCCAGGCGTTCGTCCTCGGCGCCGACTTCATCGGCGACGAGTCCGTCGCATTGATCCTCGGCGACAACATCTTCCACGGCAGCGGCCTCGGCACCCGCCTCGCCCAGCACACCGACGCCAAGGGCGGCCGGGTGTTCGCGTACCCGGTGGCGGACCCGACCGCCTACGGCGTCGTGGAGTTCGACGAGAAGGGCCAGGCCATCTCCATCGAGGAGAAGCCGGTCAAGCCCAAGTCCCGCTACGCGGTGCCGGGTCTGTACTTCTACGACAACCAGGTCGTGGAGATAGCCAGGGGGCTCAAGCCCAGCGCCCGCGGCGAGCTGGAGATCACCGCCGTCAACGACGCCTACCTCCAGGCCGGCGAACTGAACGTCACCATCCTGGACCGCGGCACCGCCTGGCTCGACACCGGCACCTTCGTCTCGATGGTCCAGGCCTCCGAGTTCGTCCGCGTGATCGAGGAACGCCAGGGCTTCAAGATCGGCTGCATCGAAGAGGCGGCCTGGCGGGCCGGCCTGATCGACTCCGCCCAACTGCGTTCGCTCGCCGAGCCGTTGACCAAGAGCGGCTACGGCACCTACCTCCTGGCCCTGCTGGACGAGGAGGAGGGCAAGTGAAGTTCCGCGAACTCTCCATCGCCGGCGCCTTCGAGGTGACCCCGCAGCTGCACGGCGACCCGCGCGGCCTGTTCACCGAGTGGTACCGCTTCGACCGCCTGGCGGAGGTCGTCGGCCACCCGCTGAACCTGGCGCAGGCGAACCTCTCCGTCTCCGCCGCGGGCGTGGTTCGCGGCATCCACTTCGCCGACGTGCCGCGCGGCCAGGCCAAGTACGTGACCTGCGTGCGCGGCGCCGTGCTCGACGTCATCGTGGACCTGCGGGTGGGCTCGCCCACCTTCGGCCGCTGGGAGGGCGTCCGCCTCGACGACGCCGACCGCCGCGCCGTCTACATCCCCGAGGGGCTCGGCCACGGCTTCTGCGCCCTGACCGACGACGCGACCCTGTCGTACCTCTGCTCGGAGACGTACAACCCCACCGGCGAGCACTCGGTGCACCCGCTCGACCCGGACCTGGGCATCGAGTGGCCCGCCGAGTTCCCGCAGCTGTCCGCGCGCGACGAGGCCGCCCCGTCGCTGGCCGAAGCCATCTCGACCGGACTGCTGCCCGACCACGCCGCCTGTGTCGAGTTCACCGAGTCGCTGCGCGTGAACTGACGCGCCGCCCGCGTACGCAGAAGGGCCGCACCCCGCAGGACGGGGTGCGGCCCTTCTGGTGTGTCCGGGCCGGTCCGGCCGCGACCGCCGGCCGCAACGCCGAAGGGCCCCGCCCCACCGCCGAGGCGGTGGGCCGGGGCCCTCCAGTGGAACGTGGCGCCCGGTCAACGGGCTACCAGGTCAGAACCCGAATTACTTCGTGATCTTGGTGACCTGGCCGGCGCCCACGGTACGACCACCCTCACGGATGGCGAACTTCAGGCCCTCCTCCATGGCGACCGGCTGGATCAGCGCGACCGACATCTCGGTGTTGTCGCCCGGCATGACCATCTCCGTGCCGGCCGGCAGGGTGACGACACCCGTGACGTCCGTGGTACGGAAGTAGAACTGCGGACGGTAGTTGTTGAAGAACGGGGTGTGACGGCCACCCTCGTCCTTCGACAGGATGTAGGCCTGGGCCTCGAACTCGGTGTGCGGGGTGACCGAACCCGGCTTGATGATGACCTGGCCGCGCTCGACGTCCTCGCGCTTGATGCCACGGAGGAGCAGACCGACGTTCTCACCGGCCTGGCCCTCGTCGAGCAGCTTGCGGAACATCTCGATACCGGTGACCGTGGTGGTGGTCTTCTCTTCCTTGATACCGATGATGTCGACGGTCTCGTTGACCTTCAGGACACCACGCTCGATACGGCCGGTGACGACCGTACCGCGACCGGTGATCGTGAAGACGTCCTCGACGGGCATGAGGAACGGCTTGTCGGTGTCACGCGGCGGGGTCGGGATCGACTCGTCGACGGCGGTCATGAGGCCGAGAAGCTTCTCGCCCCACTCCTTGTCGCCCTCGAGCGCCTTCAGCGCGGAGACGCGGACGACCGGCAGGTCGTCGCCCGGGAACTCGTACTCGGAGAGCAGCTCACGGACCTCGAGCTCGACGAGCTCCAGGATCTCCTCGTCGTCCACCATGTCGGCCTTGTTCAGGGCGACGACGATGTACGGAACGCCGACCTGGCGGGCCAGGAGCACGTGCTCCTTGGTCTGCGGCATCGGGCCGTCGGTGGCGGCGACCACGAGGATGGCGCCGTCCATCTGCGCGGCACCGGTGATCATGTTCTTGATGTAGTCCGCGTGACCCGGGCAGTCGACGTGGGCGTAGTGACGCGCCTCGGTCTGGTACTCGACGTGCGCGATGGAGATGGTGATACCGCGCTGGCGCTCCTCAGGAGCCTTGTCGATCTGGTCGAAGGCCGAGGCCTCGTTCAGGTCCGGGTACGCGTCGTGCAGCACCTTGGTAATGGCGGCCGTGAGGGTCGTCTTACCGTGGTCAATGTGACCGATGGTGCCGATGTTGACGTGCGGCTTAGTCCGCTCGAACTTCGCCTTCGCCACGGGGGTCCTCCTGGAGAGTGGTTCTGTACGCCTTACAGATCGGCGCCAGGTGATCTTTGCTGGAAAGCCGGCCGGTCCCCGGGGCAACGGGAGTGGCTCCTGTTGCCCCAGAGGCTGCCGGTGACAAGCCTAAAGCGTGTACTCCGAAGAGTTACTCGCCCTTGGCCTTCGCGATGATCTCCTCGGCGACGTTCCGGGGAACCTCGGCGTAGGAGTCGAACTGCATCGAGTAGCTGGCGCGACCCGAGGTCTTGCTGCGGAGGTCGCCGACGTAGCCGAACATCTCCGACAGGGGCACGAGGCCCTTGACGATCTTGGCTCCGTGACGGTCCTCCATGGCCTGAATCTGGCCACGGCGGGAGTTGATGTCACCGATGACATCGCCCATGGACTCCTCGGGCGTGGTGACCTCAACGGCCATCATCGGCTCGAGCAGAACGGGCGAAGCCTTGCGCGCGGCCTCCTTGAAGGCCTGCGAACCGGCGATCTTGAAGGCGAGCTCGGAGGAGTCGACCTCGTGGTAGCCGCCGTCGAGAAGCGTGACGCGAACGCCCGTCATCTCGTAGCCGGCCAGGATGCCGAACTGCATGGCCTCCTGCGCACCCGCGTCCACCGAAGGGATGTACTCCTTCGGCACACGACCGCCGGTGACCTTGTTCACGAACTCGTACGCCGGGCCGTCGGCCTCGGTGATGGGCTCGATCGCGATCTGCACCTTGGCGAACTGACCGGTACCACCGGTCTGCTTCTTGTGGGTGTAGTCGTGGCGCTCGACGGCCTTGCGGATCGTCTCGCGGTACGCGACCTGCGGCTTGCCGACGTTGGCCTCGACCTTGAACTCGCGCTTCATGCGGTCGACCAGCACCTCAAGGTGCAGCTCGCCCATTCCGCCGAGGATGGTCTGGCCCGTCTCCTCGTCCGAGTGAACGTGGAAGGAGGGGTCCTCCTCCGCGAGACGCTGGATGGCGACACCCAGCTTCTCCTGGTCACCCTTGGACTTGGGCTCGATGGCGACCTGGATGACCGGAGCCGGGAAGTCCATGGACTCCAGGATCACGGGCTGCTTGTCGTCGCACAGCGTCTCACCGGTGGTGGTCTGCTTCAGGCCCATCACGGCGACGATGTCGCCGGCGCCCACCGAGTCGATCTCCTCACGCTTGTTCGCGTGCATGCGGTAGATCTTGCCGATGCGCTCCTTCTTGCCCTTGACGGAGTTCAGCACCGCGGTGCCGGCCTCCAGGCGGCCCGAGTAAACCCGGACGAAGGTGAGCTTACCGAGGTGCGGGTCGCTCATGATCTTGAACGCGAGCGCGGCGAGGGGCTCCTCGTCGGACGGCTTGCGCTTCACGACCGTCTCGGCGTCGCGGACGTCGTGGCCCTCGATGGCCTCGATGTCCAGCGGCGACGGCAGGTAACGGACGACAGCGTCGAGCAGGGGCTGGACACCCTTGTTCTTGAACGCCGTGCCACAGAACACCGCGGTGATCGTGGGCTCGCCCTTGCCCTTGCCGGAGCCGAGGATGATACGACGGACGGCGGCGTGCAGCTGGTCCTCGGTGGGCTCGATGCCCTCGAGGAAGAGCTCCATCATCTCTTCGTCGTTCTCGGCGACGGTCTCGACCAGCTTGCCGCGCCACTCCTCAGCGGCCTCGGTGTGGCTGGCCGGGATGTCGACGATGTCGTACATCTCGCCCTTGGTCGCCTCGGCGGACCAGACGAGCGCCTTCATGCGGACGAGGTCGACGACACCCTGGAAGTCGGCCTCGGCACCGATGGGGAGCTGCATGACGATCGGAACCGCACCGAGGCGGTCCGTGATCATGTCGACGCAGCGGTGGAACTCGGCGCCGGTGCGGTCGAGCTTGTTGACGAAGCAGATACGCGGAACGCCGTAGCGGTCCGCCTGACGCCAGACGGTCTCGGACTGCGGCTCGACGCCGGCCACACCGTCGAAGACGGTGACGGCGCCGTCGAGGACGCGGAGCGAACGCTCCACCTCGACTGTGAAGTCGACGTGACCCGGGGTGTCGATGATGTTGATGGTGTGGTCAACATCTTCGAGCGGCCAGTGGCAGGTGGTGGCGGCAGACGTGATGGTGATACCACGCTCCTGCTCCTGCTCCATCCAGTCCATCGTGGCGGCGCCGTCGTGGACCTCACCGATCTTGTACGACACACCGGTGTAGAACAGGATGCGCTCGGTGGTGGTCGTCTTGCCCGCGTCGATGTGGGCCATGATCCCGATGTTGCGGACCTTGGCCAGGTCAAGCGAAGTGGTAGCCATAAGGCTTCGGTCTTCTCTCGGTCTCGATGTGGGGTGGGACTACCAGCGGTAGTGCGCGAAGGCCTTGTTGGACTCGGCCATCTTGTGCGTGTCCTCGCGCTTCTTGACGGCAGCGCCAAGACCGTTGGAGGCGTCGAGCAGCTCGTTCATGAGGCGCTCGGTCATGGTCTTCTCACGACGGGCGCGGGAGTAACCCACGAGCCAGCGCAGCGCCAGGGTCGACTGGCGACCCGGCTTGACCTCGACGGGAACCTGGTAGGTCGCGCCACCGACACGGCGGGACTTGACCTCGAGGGACGGCTTGACGTTCTCCAGCGCGCGCTTCAGCGTGATGACCGGGTCGTTGCCGGTCTTCTCGCGGAGGCCTTCCATGGCGCCGTAAACGATGCGCTCGGCGGTGGAGCGCTTGCCGTTCAGGAGGATCTTGTTGATGAGCGAGGTCACCAGAGGAGATGCGTAGACCGGGTCGATGATGACCGGGCGCTTCGGGGCGGGGCCCTTACGAGGCATTCTTACTTCTCCTTCTTGGCGCCGTAGCGGCTGCGGGCCTGCTTGCGGTTCTTGACAGCCTGGGTGTCAAGCGCACCGCGGATGATCTTGTAACGAACACCCGGCAGGTCCTTCACACGGCCACCACGCACGAGCACGATCGAGTGCTCCTGCAGGTTGTGTCCCTCACCCGGAATGTAAGCGGTGACCTCGATGCCGGAGGTCAGACGCACACGCGCGACCTTACGGAGCGCCGAGTTCGGCTTCTTCGGGGTGGTCGTGAACACACGCGTGCAGACGCCGCGACGCTGGGGCGAGGCCTCAAGCGCGGGAGTCTTTGTCTTCTCGACCTTGTCCTGCCGGCCCTTACGGACCAGCTGCTGGATCGTAGGCACTACTTCTCCGGTTTCTGTGTGCCGTGTAGTGAAGCTAACCTGGAACGTTGCCGACCCACGCGGTCGGGTGTGTCGGATCCTGCACACTTCCACCGAGGTGAGAGGGGCACGGATCGCGGTGTGGTCTTCTCGGCTCACCGCGGGTCTGTGCGCGCGCGGGAGCCCAGGGCACACCCCAGGCACAAGGTCAGAGCGTACCTACCTCACAGAGGTAGGTCAAAACAAATGCCCAGCACGAAAATCCGCCGCGCGCAAGCGGTACGGGGGCCGTTCGGCCCGACGGGCCGCCCCGCCGCCCTAAACTGACAGCTTGCCCGGGCGCTGGGCGCCCGGGAGCCGATCAGCAGGGAGCAGCACATTGGGGACCGTGGCACCCGAGCCGACCACCGTCGACGCCCGGCCCACCGCAGCGGACCGCCCCCCGGCCCTCCGCGGACCCGTCCGCCTCTCCGCCCGCCTGCGCGGTCCCCTGTTGGCCTTCCTGCTCGCCGCGTCCGCCGCCGTCGCGGCCTGGGTCGCGCGCGGGACGTTCCCCTTCGGCAACACCGGGCGAGCCATCAACGACCAGGCCAACCAGTACGTGCCCTTCCACCGGGCGCTGTGGGACCTGGTCCACGGGCAGGCCGCCGGGGACCTGTTCTTCACCTGGCGCGGCGGATTCGGACAGCAGTTCCTGTCCGACTACCACACCTACCTCGGCAACCCGTTCTCCTGGCTGGCCGTCCTCGTCCCGCGCGACCACGTCGACCTGGCCGTCTTCGCGGTCACCCCGGTCACGATGGGCACCGCCGCCGCCGTGATGACCGTGTACCTCGGCAAGCTGCACGCCGGCCCCTGGTGGCAGCGGGGCGTGCTCGGGGCGACGTACGGCCTGTGCGGCTGGGCGCTCAGCGACGCCTCGTACATCCCGATGTGGCTCTGGGGCCTGGTCGCCCTCCCGATGCTCGGCATCGCCGTCGAGTGGTGCCTGGAGGGGCGCCGCTGGCCGGGGGCGGCCCTGCTGGTCGCACTCGCCTGGTTCGGGAACTTCTACACCGCGATGATGGCCACGATGGCCGCCTGCGTGCTGCTGGCCATCCGCCTGGCCACCCGCGACACGACGGCCCGGGAGCGGCTGCTGGCCCTGTGGCGGGCCGCGACGGCCGCCGCGACCGGAATCCTGCTCACGCTCCCGCTGCTGCTGCCGTCGTTCCTGTCCAGCGGTGCCGCCCAGCCCACCAGGGCCGCCGCCTTCGACCCCGTACGGATCGAGGTCTTCTTCGCGGGGATGCTCCCGGCCACCCACCTGTGGGGCGGCCGTCCCCGGCTCTACGTGGCCTCGCTCGGCCTGATCCTCGCCGGCTCCTTCCTTCTCAATACCCGGGTCGCGCGCCGCACCCGCCTGGTGTGGGCGGTCGCCACCGCTCTGGTGCTGGCCTCCTTCCAGTTCCCGCCCACGCAGTACGTGTGGCACGGACTGGCGGTGCCGAACGGCAACCCGTACCGCGAGGCCTTCGTGTTCAGCGGGATGGTGGTGGTCCTGGCCTGGCTGGCGCTGGCCAACCGGCCGCGCCCGCTGCACCTGGCCCTGAGCGCCGCCCTGCTGGTCGCCGCTGCCTTCGCCCTGCGCCACACGGACGACTTCGGCGGCTGGACCTGGCCGGCGGTGCTCGGCGGCGGGGGTGTCTCGCTGCTGGCGCTGGTCCTGCTGCGGCTCGGCGAGAAGCGCCGCTTCCTGGTCCCGGTGGCCGCCGTGCTGATGGCCGGTGTCGTCCTCGCGGAGTCCACCGCGGCCGCGGCCGGCGCCGACGCCCGCCGGGCCCGCGAGCGTTGGGCCAAGCCGATCGCCACGTCGAACCGGTCGATCGCACAGCATTTCGACGCCGTGCGCGGGGTCGAGGACTGGCCCGCCCACCGGACCGACTCGGGCGCGCCGCAGACCGCGTACAACGACGCCCTGGCGCTCCGGGCGGAGGGGCCGCAGTCCTACAGCAGCTACCTCCCCGAGGCGACCTACCGGGCCCTGCAGCCCCTGGGGTACGGCTTCAAGAACGACGGCCGGACCTTCTTCGGCGCCGACAACCCGGTGCTCGACGCGATCTTCTCCATCGGCGCGCGGGTCCGTCCGGGGGCGGCGCCGGGCAGCTGGACGGCCGACCGGTTCCCGGCGCCGCCGCTGGCCACCGTCCGCACCGGACCGTACGCCTCCCCGAATCCGGCGGACAGTGTCTACGCCCGCCAGGAGACCGTCCTCGGCGCCACCGTCTACGAGGTCCCGCAGGTCACCCGCGGCGGCAACCCGGAGGTCAGGACGTTCACGGCCCGCTGCCGCCCCGGCTCCGAGGCCTACTGGTACTCCCCCGCCCTCCACGGCTCCCTCCGCGCCGGCGCCACCGAGAAGCCGCTGGCGGGCGCGGTGACGGGGGTGACCCCGCTCGGCCCCGTCCCGGCGTCCGGCGAGGTCGAGGTCAGCGTGCGCACGCGTACGAAGGGGGCCGGCGCCGGAGCCCACCCGCTGGGCTGCCTCGACCGGGCGGCCCTCGCGGCGGCCGTCGACGGCCTCAAGGCCACCGGCGCCACCACCGTCGACGTCGGCGGCCACTCCATCGCGGCCTCCTTCCCCGCGGGCACCCGGGGCACGGCCGTCGTCGCCACCACCGCCGTCCCCGGGTGGAGCTGCTCGGCCCCGGTCAGGCCCTTCCACGGCCTGCTGGCCGTGGACCTCCCCCCGGGTACCACCGAGATCTCCTGCACCTTCACCCCGAAGGGCTTCACCGCAGGCCTGGCCGGCGGAGCCCTGGCCCTCCTGGCCCTCGCCGCGGTCCCGACCTGGACGCGCCTGCGGCGCCGGCGGTGACGCTCCGCCGGCGCCCCCGCAGACCCGCGGCGGGCTCCCCCGCGGAAACGAAAAAGGCCCCCCGCCACTCCTTGCGGAGCAGCGGGGGGCTTCTTCTTACGAGCTCTTAGCCGTTGTACGGGCCGTAGTCGTAGTCCTCCAGCGGGACGGCCTGGCCGGAGCCGGTGCCGAAGGGCGAGTAGTCGATGTCGTCGTAACCGACGGCCGAGTACATCGCGGCCTTCGCCTCCTCGGTGGGCTCCACCCGGATGTTGCGGTAGCGGGCGAGGCCCGTACCGGCCGGGATGAGCTTACCGATGATGACGTTCTCCTTGAGGCCGATCAGGGAGTCGGACTTGGCGTTGATCGCCGCGTCCGTCAGGACCCTGGTCGTCTCCTGGAAGGACGCCGCCGACAGCCAGGACTCGGTCGCGAGCGAGGCCTTGGTGATACCCATCAGCTGCGGACGGCCGGAGGCGGGGTGACCGCCCTCGGTGACCACACGACGGTTCTCGGTCTCGAACTTCGACCGCTCCACCAGCTCGCCCGGCAGGAGCTCCGCGTCGCCGGACTCGATGATCGTCACGCGGCGCAGCATCTGCCGGATGATGATCTCGATGTGCTTGTCGTGGATCGACACGCCCTGCGAGTTGTAGACCTTCTGGACCTCTCCGACCAGGTGGACCTGGACGGCACGCTGGCCGAGGATGCGCAGCACGTCGTGCGGGTTGGTGGCACCCATGGTGAGCTTCTGGCCCACCTCGACGTGGTCGCCCTCGTGCACGATGACCTTGGCGCGCTTCGAGATCGGGAACGCCGTCTCGTCGCTGCCGTCGTCGGGCGTGATGACGATCTTCTTCGTCTTCTCGGTCTCCTCGATCCGCACGCGGCCGGCGGCCTCGGAGATCGGGGCGACACCCTTCGGGGTACGGGCCTCGAAGAGCTCGACGACACGCGGCAGACCCTGCGTGATGTCGTCACCGGCCACACCACCGGTGTGGAAGGTACGCATCGTCAGCTGGGTACCGGGCTCACCGATGGACTGGGCGGCGATGATGCCGACGGCCTCACCGATGTCGACCAGCTTGCCGGTGGCCAGCGAGCGGCCGTAGCAGAAGGCACAGGTGCCGACCGCGGACTCACAGGTCAGGACCGAGCGGGTCTTGACCTCCTCCACGCCGTTGGCGACCAGGGCGTCGATGAGCACGTCACCGAGGTCGACGTTGGCCGGCGCGATGACCTTGCCGTCGATGACGACGTCCTCGGCCAGCATGCGGGCGTAGATCGAGGTCTCGACGTCGTCGGCCTTGCGCAGCACGCCGTCCTCGCCGCGAACGGCGATCTTCAGCTTCAGGCCGCGCTCGGTGCCGCAGTCCTCCTCGCGGATGATCACGTCCTGCGAGACGTCCACCAGACGACGGGTCAGGTAACCCGAGTCGGCGGTACGCAGGGCGGTGTCCGCCAGACCCTTACGGGCACCGTGCGTGGAGATGAAGTACTCCAGAACGGTGAGGCCCTCGCGGAAGGACGCCTTGATCGGACGCGGGATGGTCTCGTTCTTCGCGTTCGACACCAGACCACGCATACCGGCGATCTGTCGCATCTGCATCATGTTTCCTCGGGCACCCGAGTCAACCATCATGAAGATGGGGTTCGTCTTGGGGAAGTTCGCGTTCATCGCCTCGGCGACCTCGTTGGTCGCCTTGGTCCAGATCGCGATGAGCTCCTGCGTGCGCTCGTCCTTGGTGATCAGACCGCGCTCGTACTGCTTCTGGACCTTCTCGTCCTGCGCCTCGTAGCCCGCGACGATGGCCTTCTTAGCCTCGGGCACGACGACGTCGGAGATGGCCACGGTGACACCGGAACGGGTCGCCCAGTGGAAGCCGGCCGCCTTCAGGTTGTCGAGCGTCGCCGCCACGATGACCTTGGGGTAGCGCTCCGCCAGGTCGTTGACGATCTCGGAGAGCTGCTTCTTGCCCACCGAGTAGTCGACGAACGGGTAGTCCTCGGGCAGCAGCTCGTTGAAGAGCGCGCGGCCCAGGGTGGTGCGCAGGCGGAAGCTGTCGCCCGGCTGGAACTCGCGCTCGGCGACGCCGTCGTCCCCGCCCTCGGCGACCGGCGGCACCCAGCCGCGCGGCGGGATGGTGCCCACCGGGAAGCGGATGTCGACGGACGACTGCAGCGCGAGCTCGCCGGCGTCGAACGCCATGGTCGCCTCGGCCGTGGAGCCGAAGGCGCGGCCCTCGCCCTTGGTGTCGCGCAGGTCACCGTCGGTGGTCAGGAAGAACAGACCCAGGACCATGTCCTGCGTCGGCATCGTGACCGGACGGCCGTCGGCCGGCTTGAGGATGTTGTTCGAGGACAGCATCAGGATGCGGGCCTCGGCCTGCGCCTCCGCGGAGAGCGGCAGGTGCACGGCCATCTGGTCACCGTCGAAGTCCGCGTTGAACGCGGTGCAGACGAGCGGGTGGATCTGGATGGCCTTGCCCTCGACCAGCTGCGGCTCGAAGGCCTGGATGCCGAGGCGGTGCAGCGTGGGCGCACGGTTCAGCAGAACCGGGTGCTCCGCGATGACCTCTTCCAGGACGTCGTACACGACCGTGCGGCCGCGCTCGACCATCCGCTTGGCGCTCTTGATGTTCTGCGCGTGGTTCAGGTCCACCAGGCGCTTCATCACGAACGGCTTGAAGAGCTCCAGCGCCATGGCCTTTGGCAGACCGCACTGGTGCAGCTTCAGCTGCGGGCCGACGACGATCACGGAACGCGCGGAGTAGTCCACGCGCTTGCCGAGCAGGTTCTGACGGAAGCGACCCTGCTTGCCCTTCAGCATGTCGCTGAGGGACTTCAGCGGGCGGTTGCCGGGGCCCGTCACCGGGCGGCCGCGGCGACCGTTGTCGAAGAGCGCGTCCACGGCCTCCTGGAGCATGCGCTTCTCGTTGTTCACGATGATCTCGGGGGCACCGAGGTCGAGAAGGCGCTTCAGGCGGTTGTTGCGGTTGATCACGCGGCGGTACAGGTCGTTCAGGTCGGAGGTCGCGAAGCGGCCACCGTCCAGCTGCACCATCGGACGCAGGTCCGGCGGGATGACCGGGACGCAGTCCAGGACCATGCCCTTGGGCTTGTTGCTGGTCTGCAGGAACGCGGAGACGACCTTGAGGCGCTTGAGCGCACGGGTCTTCTTCTGGCCCTTGCCGGTACGGATGATCTCGCGGAGGCGCTCGGCCTCCTCCTCCAGGTCGAAGGACTCCAGGCGCTTCTGCAGCGCGGCGGCGCCCATGCAGCCGTCGAAGTACGTGCCGAAGCGGTCACGCAGCTCGCGGTAGAGCAGCTCGTCGCCCTCAAGGTCCTGGACCTTGAGGTTCTTGAAGCGGGCCCACACCTCGTCGAGGCGGTCGATCTCGCGCTGGGCGCGGTCGCGGAGCTGCTTCATCTCGCGCTCGGCACCCTCGCGCACCTTGCGGCGCACGTCGGCCTTCGCACCCTCGGCCTCAAGCTCGGCCAGGTCGGACTCGAGCTTCTTGGCACGGCCTTCGAGGTCGGCGTCGCGACGGTTCTCGATCTGCTGGCGCTCGACGGAGACGTGGGCCTCCAGCGACGGCAGGTCGCGCTGGCGGCGCTCGTCGTCGACGAACGTGATCATGTACGCGGCGAAGTAGATGACCTTCTCAAGGTCCTTCGGCGCGAGGTCCAGCAGGTAGCCCAGGCGCGACGGGACGCCCTTGAAGTACCAGATGTGGGTGACGGGGGCGGCGAGCTCGATGTGGCCCATCCGCTCACGGCGCACCTTGGCGCGCGTGACCTCGACGCCACAGCGCTCACAGATGATGCCCTTGAAGCGGACACGCTTGTACTTGCCGCAGTAGCACTCCCAGTCCCGGGTCGGACCGAAGATCTTCTCGCAGAAGAGTCCGTCCTTCTCGGGCTTCAGGGTGCGGTAGTTGATGGTCTCCGGCTTCTTGACCTCGCCGTGCGACCAGGTTCGGATGTCGTCCGCGGTGGCAAGGCCGATCCGCAGCTCGTCGAAGAAGTTGACGTCGAGCACTGTGCGTCAATCCCTCTTTCGGGGTCGTGTCTCTTGATCAGTGGTCTGAACGGTCCCGGGGATGACGGGGGGCTCAGGGTGGGAGCCCCCCGTCAGGCCCGTCAGACCTCTTCGACGCTGCTCGGCTCGCGCCGGGACAGGT
The DNA here is from genome assembly GCF_042742535.1 of Streptomyces sp. NPDC058880. Classification (NCBI taxonomy): domain Bacteria; kingdom Bacillati; phylum Actinomycetota; class Actinomycetes; order Kitasatosporales; family Streptomycetaceae; genus Streptomyces; species Streptomyces sp. NPDC058880. Next base: position 11,689 of record NZ_JBHYMC010000014.1, on the reverse strand, counting down.
CGATACCGAGCTCCTCCGCCGCGCGGAAGACGTCCTCGTCGGTGTCGCGCATCTCGATGGACATGCCGTCCGAGGACAGCACCTCCACGTTGAGGCAGAGCGACTGCATTTCCTTGATGAGCACCTTGAAGGACTCGGGAATGCCCGGCTCGGGGATGTTCTCGCCCTTGACGATGGCCTCGTAGACCTTCACTCGGCCGGTGACGTCGTCGGACTTGATGGTCAGCAGCTCCTGGAGGGCGTAGGCGGCGCCGTACGCCTCGAGCGCCCACACCTCCATCTCACCGAATCGCTGGCCACCGAACTGTGCCTTACCACCCAGCGGCTGCTGCGTGATCATCGAGTACGGACCGGTCGAACGGGCGTGGAGCTTGTCGTCGACCAGGTGGTGGAGCTTGAGGATGTACATGTACCCGACCGAGATCGGGTCCGGGAACGGCTCGCCGGAGCGGCCGTCGAACAGGCGCGCCTTGCCGGACGGGAGGACCAGGCGGTCACCGTCTCGGTTCGGGATGGTGTGCTCGAAGAGGCCGGCGAGTTCGTCCTCGCGGGCGCCGTCGAACACGGGGGTGGCGACGTTGGTGCCGGGCTCGACGCGGTCGGCGCCGATGGACTTCAGCCGCTCGGCCCACTCCTCGCCCAGACCGGAGACGTCCCAGCCGCGGCTGGCGAGCCAGCCGAGGTGGATCTCCAGGACCTGTCCCGGGTTCATTCGGGACGGGACACCCAGCGGGTTCAGGATGATGTCGACCGGGGTGCCGTCCTCCAGGAACGGCATGTCCTCGATCGGGAGGATCTTGGAGATGACGCCCTTGTTGCCGTGACGGCCGGCGAGCTTGTCACCGTCGGTGATCTTGCGCTTCTGGGCGACGTAGACGCGGACCAGCTGGTTCACGCCCGGAGGAAGCTCGTCGCCCTCCTCGCGGTCGAAGACGCGGACGCCGATGACCTTACCGATCTCACCGTGGGGGACCTTGAGCGAGGTGTCACGCACCTCGCGGGCCTTCTCACCGAAGATCGCGCGGAGCAGGCGCTCCTCCGGGGTCAGCTCGGTCTCACCCTTGGGCGTGACCTTGCCGACCAGGATGTCACCGGCGACGACGTCCGCACCGATGCGGATGATGCCGCGCTCGTCGAGGTCCGCCAGGACCTCCTCGGAGACGTTCGGGATGTCCCGGGTGATCTCCTCGGGGCCGAGCTTGGTGTCACGGGCGTCGACCTCGTGCTCCTCGATGTGGATCGAGGAGAGGACGTCGTCCTGCACGAGGCGCTGCGACAGGATGATCGCGTCCTCGTAGTTGTGGCCCTCCCACGGCATGAACGCCACGAGCAGGTTCTTACCGAGGGCCATCTCGCCCTCTTCGGTCGCCGGTCCGTCCGCGAGGACCTGGGACTCGACGATCCGGTCACCCTCGTTGACGATGACCTTCTGGTTGACCGAGGTGCCCTGGTTCGAGCGGGAGAACTTGGCGACGCGGTACGTGGTGTACGTGCCGTCGTCGTTGGCGACGGTGATGTAGTCGGCCGAGACCTCCTGGACCACACCGTCCTTCTCCGCACGGATCGAGTCGCCGGCGTCGACCGCACAGCGGTACTCCATGCCGGTGCCGACGAGCGGGGCCTCCGCCTTGATGAGCGGAACGGCCTGGCGCATCATGTTCGCGCCCATGAGGGCACGGTTGGCGTCGTCGTGCTCGAGGAAGGGGATCATCGCGGTCGCGACGGACACCATCTGGCGCGGGGAGACGTCCATGTAGTCGACGTCGCCGCCGGCGATGTAGTCGATCTCGCCGCCACGACGGCGGACCAGGACGCGGTTCTCGGTGAAGCGCATGTCCTCGGACAGGGCCGCGTTGGCCTGCGCGATGACGAAGCGGTCTTCCTCGTCGGCCGTCAGGTAGTCGACCTCGTCGGTGACGACACCGTCGATGACCTTGCGGTACGGGGTCTCGACGAAACCGAACGCGTTGACGCGACCGTAGGAGGCGAGCGAGCCGATCAGACCGATGTTCGGGCCTTCGGGGGTCTCGATCGGGCACATGCGGCCGTAGTGCGACGGGTGGACGTCACGGACCTCGAAGCCGGCCCGCTCACGGGACAGACCACCGGGGCCCAGCGCCGACAGGCGGCGCTTGTGGGTCAGGCCCGAGAGCGGGTTGTTCTGGTCCATGAACTGGGACAGCTGGCTGGTGCCGAAGAACTCCTTGATGGAGGCGACGACCGGCCGGATGTTGATCAGGGTCTGCGGCGTGATCGCCTCGACGTCCTGGGTGGTCATGCGCTCGCGCACGACGCGCTCCATACGAGCCAGACCCGTGCGGACCTGGTTCTGGATGAGCTCGCCGACGTTGCGCAGACGACGGTTGCCGAAGTGGTCGATGTCGTCGGTCTCGACCACGATCGAACGGCCGGACTCGCCGATCGTCTCGGTCTCGCCGGCGTGCAGCTTGACCAGGTACTTGATCGTGGCGATGACGTCGTCGGTGGTGAGCACACCGGCGTCGAGCGGCTCGTCGGCGCCGAGCTTCTTGTTCACCTTGTAGCGGCCGACCTTCGCGAGGTCGTAGCGCTTGGGGTTGAAGTAGAGGTTCTCCAGCAGCGTCTGGGCGGCCTCACGGGTCGGCGGCTCGCCCGGGCGCAGCTTGCGGTAGATGTCGAGCAGCGCGTCGTCCTGGCCCTGGGTGTGGTCCTTCTCCAGGGTGGCGCGCATGGACTCGTACTCGCCGAACTCCTCAAGGATCTGCTCGGTGGTCCAGCCGAGCGCCTTCAGGAGGACGGTGACGGACTGCTTGCGCTTGCGGTCGATGCGGACGCCGACCATGTCGCGCTTGTCGATCTCCATCTCCAGCCAGGCACCCCGGGAGGGGATGATCTTGGCGGAGAAGATGTCCTTGTCGGACGTCTTGTCGATGGAGGAGTCGAAGTAGACACCGGGGGAACGGACGAGCTGCGACACCACGACACGCTCGGTGCCGTTGATGACGAAGGTGCCCTTGTTGGTCATGAGCGGGAAGTCGCCCATGAAGACCGTCTGAGACTTGATCTCTCCGGTCTCGTTGTTCGTGAACTCGGCCGTGACGAACAGCGGAGCCGCGTAGGTGAAGTCGCGCTCCTTGCACTCGTCGACGGAGTTCTTCGCCGGCTCGAAGCGGTGGTCGCGGAAGGTCAGCGACATCGACCCGGAGAAGTCCTCGATCGGCGAGATCTCCTCGAAGATCTCTTCCAGACCGGACTTGGTGGGGACGTCCTGTCCACTCTCAAGCGCCGACTCGACGCGAGACTTCCAGGCGGCGTTGCCGAGCAGCCAGTCAAAGCTCTCGGTCTGCAGCGCCAGGAGGTTCGGAACCTCGAGCGGCTCCTTGATCTTTGCAAAGGAGATGCGCAGCGGGGCGGTGCTGGCACCGTTGTTCGTATTGGTCGAGGCGTTGCGCGAGGCGGCCAAGAGGGGGTCCTTCCGAGGGCTCGGACTCACTACGCGCGTACCGGTCCCAGCAGACACAGAAGACGGGGCCCCCCGATTCCGGCCAAAACACCAGGTCAGGGTGGATCAATCAAGTGTGCTCAAGCGTGGGCATGTCCCTGGCGACGGGCAGGGGACAGCTAACAGGCAGCGCAAAGGGTCAGTGTAGCCACTTGGCTCACTGATGTCCAGACCAGGTTTCCGGAAACCGGCAACAGGCCTTCCCCATGTCGTTCAACCCTGCGTCCAACGCTGCGGCTCTCGTGCACAGAGCGCGTATCAGTACTGCCCTCTTCGTAGTCGATCCATGCCTCGGATCCCGGATCCGGGCGACCGACCTCTCGACGGGTCTGAGAATTGCGCGCCGCGACCCGTTCGTCAAGGCCCCCTGCTCCGAGCGGATCATCTCCGGACCCTGCGTCGGGGCAACGATGATCACCCTACTCCCCAACGAGACCAGGGCAAGTCAGGCACTGCGGGTACGCCAAAGGGCGACCACCCTTACGGGTGATCGCCCCTTGGAGAGGCCGTCAGGCGGCCTCGGAGGTGTTACTTGACCTCGACGGAGGCACCGGCACCCTTGAGGGCCTCGGCGGCCTTGTCAGCGGCCTCCTTGTTGACCTTCTCGAGGACGGGCTTCGGCGCACCGTCGACGAGGTCCTTGGCCTCCTTCAGACCCAGGGAGGTCAGCTCGCGCACGACCTTGATGACCTGGATCTTCTTGTCGCCGGCGCCGGCGAGGATGACGTCGAACTCGTCCTTCTCCTCAGCGGCCTCGGCCGGGGCGCCGGGGGCACCCGGGGCGGCAACGGCGACGGCCGCGGCGGCGGTGACGTCGAACTTCTCCTCGAAGGCCTTCACGAACTCGGAGAGCTCGATGAGGGTCATCTCCTCGAACTGGGCGAGGAGGTCGTCCTGAGAGAGCTTCGCCATGATGGGCGATCCTTCCACTAATTCGGCAGGTGCCGATGTGTCTATAGAGGCGGGCGTAACGGCCCGCTACGACCCGCGCACTAGGCGGCGCGGATCAATGCGCGAGCCGAATTACTCGGCACCGCCCTGCTCGGCGAGCTTGACGCGAAGCGCTTCCGCGGTGCGGACGAACTTCGACGGCAGCGCCTGGAAGAGCGAGGCAGCCTGGGACTGCTTGCCCTTGAACGCGCCGGCCAGCTTGCTGAGCAGAACCTCGCGGGACTCGAGGTCCGCAAGCTTCTTGATGTCGTCGGCGGAGAGAGCCTTACCGTCAAGGACACCGGCCTTGATGATGAGGTTCGGGTTCTCCTTGGCGAAGTCACGCAGAGCCTTCGCCGACTCCACCGGGTCACCGGTGATGAAGGCGACCGCAGTCGGACCAGCGAAGTGCTCGTCCAGCGCGGTGATCCCGGCCTGGTTGGCCGCGATCTTGGTCAGCGTGTTCTTCACCACGGCGTACTGGGCGTTCTCACCGAGGGAGCGACGCAGCGTCTTGAGCTGCGCGACGGTGAGACCCCGGTACTCGGTCAGCACGGCGGCGTTGGAGCTCTGGAACGCGTCCGTGAGCTCGGCCACCGATGCAGCCTTGTTGGGCGTCGGCATGGTGCGTTCGCCTCCTTCCGGGTGATGAGGACCGCTCAGAAGGGGCTGACATACAAAACGCCCCGGCGCAGGCGCCAGGGCGTAGCTCGACCGGAACGAGTCCGGGAGCATTCCACAGTCACCTGCGCGGGTCGTCCGCAGTAAGCGGATCCTTCGGCCACCGCGCCCTGTCGGGCACAGCAACGACCAGCGGTCTTTGGCTTCCGGGGAAGACTACGTGACGGGTTCCGGTCGAGGCAAATCGGTCAGCGGCGCAGCCCGGGCAACCCGGCGTCCCGCAGCGTCTTGTCGGCTTCCTCCAGGTCCTTGTCGGCCTGTTCGAGGCTCTTGTCGACCTGTTCCAGGTCGGCGTCGACGCCCTTCATCACGGCGTCGAAGGTGATCACATCGTCGGCCGGCGGGGGCTGCACGGCGGGGCCCTTGCCGAAGTCGGAGAACTTCGCCGTGGTCTTCGACGTGCCCTTGGCGTCCGTGCTGGAGCTGTCGACGCGGATCGGGAAGCCGTCCTTGCCGATCCACAGGTCGACCTCGAAGGAGGTGATGTGCCGTACGGACTCGTGGAGGTACCGGCGGCTCTCCTCCTCCATGGCCTTGGTGGAGTCGTCCGCCTGGATCAGGTCCGCGTTGGTGAGGCTGCCCCGGTAGTGCTGGGCCTCGACGCCGTCGGTCTGCTCGGTCCCGACGTGGGTGAGCCTCTCCTGGCCGAGCAGCAGGGCGAGGTACTCGGCCGGGTCCTCGTTCAGCCGGACGCCCGATTTGCCGCCCTTGGCCAGATCCATCTGCATCCAGTTCTTGCCCTTGACGGGCTTGTCCATCCGGGTGTAGACGGTGTCGCCCATCATGATCGAACGGTTGTCGGCCTCGTCGCCCCCGCCCTTGAGGACCACGTCGTGGCTGGACGGGTACCAACCCTTCCTGCCGGACTGGGCACTGGTCTTGCCGTCCCGGTCGACGGTGGACAGCTCCGCCCAGGCGACCTTGGCGGCCACCGTCTTCAGATAGGACGCCTTCACGGCCGCCACGGGGTCGTGCGCCTCGGCGCCGGCCCCCTCCCCGCCACAGGCCGTGAGGCCGCTCACGAGCAGCGCGGCAGCCGCGATTCCCACGCCGGCCCGGGTCCGGACAGCGCTGTTCATCTGGTTCTCCCCCATGAATGGTCGATGCGCGCCGCGCCGCCGCGGTGGAGCGGCGGCGCGGCGGTACTGCGGTGGTGCGGCGGCGATCAGGCGGAGCCCGCGGGGTCGCCCTTCATCATCTCGGCCAGGTCCACGACCTGCTCGGCCGGCGGCGCGGTGACCTCGACGGGCATGTTGACGTCCAGGAACTTCATGGTGACGTCCATCGGGCCGGAGGTGCCGGCACCCCGGGTGCGGACCTGCTTCATCTGGTCGTTCTCGTCGATCCAAAGGTCCATGGTCAGGGTCTTGATGCCCTGGGCCTCCAGTGCCGCGAGGTTCTTCTCCTGGCGCTCCTTCGCCTCCGGCGCGGAGGTGGCGCTGTGGGCCCGCAGCTCGTCGACGGAGACGGTCCCGCTCAGGTGCGTCGTCTTCTGGCCGTCGATGGTCTCGTCGCCGACCTTCTTGAGGTCCTTGGCGGCGCTCAGGCTGTCGGCCGAGTCGGCCGGGTTCTGGCCCTGCTGGGCGGAACCGAGCGAGTCCAGCTGCTTGGCCTGGTCGGGAGCGAGGGTCTTGAGGTCGAACTTCAGCCACTTGCCCTCGGTGCCCATGTACATGGCGCCGTCGAGGAGCCGGATCTGCACCTTCTCCCCCGGCTTCGTGGGCGAGTCCATCGTCATCGACATGGCGACGGTCGGCTTGATGCGCATGGCACCCTCGCCGGCGATCTTCTGGCCCGCCGCCTCGCCCGACATGGAGTACCGAAGCGAAGTGATCTCCTCGGACTTCTTCTTCGCCTTCTCCAGGTAGGCGGCCGGCGTCACCTCCGCCGGCTGCTCCGAGGGCTTGGCCGGTGCCGATGCCCCCGTGTCCTTCTTCGCGTCGTCCCCGTTCTCGCAGGCCGTCGCACCTCCCGCGAGCAGGAGGGCGGCCAGGAGGGCCGCGGCGGTCTTCGTGCGGTACGCGTTCATCAGTTCCCCACCCCGTGGTGATCGTGCGGCGCGTGGTCTCCGGCGTTTCGCCTGCGGCGCCGCTCGTACGACTGTACGACCCGGCAGCGGCAGCCAGCGCACAGGGCTCGCACAGCCCTGGCACAGGATGCGAACCGGGAAACGGAAAACGGGCCCCTCGCCGCCCGTGAAGGGGGCGAGGGGCCCGTTCAGCCGCTCGGTGAGCCGTGGGGCTCAGCGCGATCAGACCGCGGCCGGGTCTTCCTCGACGAGGAGGTTCCGGGTGCGGTTCGGGTCCAGCTGGATGCCGGGGCCCATGGTGGTGCTCAGGGCGGCCTTCTTCAGGTAGCGGCCCTTGGCGGCGGACGGCTTCAGACGAAGGATCTCGTCCAGGGCCGCGCCGTAGTTCTCGACGAGCTGCTCGTCGGAGAAGGAGACCTTGCCGATGATGAAGTGCAGGTTCGAGTGCTTGTCGACGCGGAACTCGATCTTGCCACCCTTGATCTCGGTGACAGCCTTCGCGACGTCCATCGTGACGGTGCCGGTCTTCGGGTTCGGCATGAGGCCACGGGGACCGAGCACGCGGCCGAGGCGGCCGACCTTGCCCATGAGGTCCGGGGTGGACACGACGGCGTCGAACTCGTTCAGGCGGTTGCCCTTGGCGATCTCGTTGATCAGCTCGTCGTCGCCGACGATGTCGGCGCCGGCGGCTTCCGCGGCCGCTGCACGGTCACCGGTCGCGAAGACCAGGACCCGGGCGGTCTTACCGGTGCCGTGCGGGAGGTTCACGGTGCCGCGGACCATCTGGTCGGCCTTGCGCGGGTCGACACCCAGGCGGAAGGCGACCTCGACGGTGCTGTCGAACTTGGTCGAGGAGATCTCCTTGGCGAGACGGACGGCCTCGAGCGGGGCGTACTGCTTCTCCCGGTCGATCTTGGCGTCCGCAGCGCGGAGAGTCTTGCTGCGCTTCACTTCTGCTCCTGTATTTCGGATTCAGGCATGGAGTCGTGGTGCGGACCAGCGCTTGGTCCTACCACTGGTGGTGCTGGGGGGTGGCTGGATCAGCCCTCGACCGTGACGCCCATCGAGCGCGCGGTGCCGGAAATGATCTTCACGGCGGCGTCGATGTCGTTGGCGTTCAGGTCGGGCATCTTCAGCTCGGCGATCTCGCGGACCTGGGCGGCCGTGAGCTTGGCGACCTTGGTCTTGTGGGGCTCGCCGGAGCCCTTCTCGATGCCCGCGTGCTTCAGGATGAGGCGCGCCGCCGGCGGAGTCTTGGTGATGAAGGTGAAGGTGCGGTCCTCGTAGACCGTGATCTCCACCGGCACGACCATGCCACGCTGCGACTCGGTCGCGGCGTTGTAGGCCTTGCAGAACTCCATGATGTTGACGCCGTGCTGACCGAGCGCGGGGCCGACCGGCGGAGCCGGGTTGGCCGCACCGGCCTTGATCTGGAGCTTGATAAGCCCCGTGACCTTCTTCTTCTTGGGAGGCATTGCTCTCTCCGGGTCCTAGTGAGAGTTTTCAGCCGCCGATCCGGTCATCCGGATGGAGGCATACCGCACCACGATAACGGGTATCGGTGCGGGGCTAAAAACCGAGCAGGTCAGACCGCCCTCTGGGGGCGGTCTGACCTGTCCGGAAGCTGTGGCTCAGAAGCCGTGGTCCACGCGGGGTGGATCAGTTCTTCTGGATCTGGTCGAAGCTGAGCTCGACCGGGGTCTCGCGGCCGAAGATCTCGACGAGGCCCTTGACCTTCTTCGAGTCGGGGTTGATCTCGTTGATGGTCGCCTGCAGCGTGGCGAACGGACCGTCGGTGACGGTGACCGAGTCGCCGACCTCGAAGTCCAGGACCTCGATGGTGCGCTTGACGGCGGGCGCGGGCAGGCCGGCCTCTTCCGCGGCGGCCTTGGCGGCCTTCTCCTGCGCCTCCGGGGCGAGCATCTTGACGATCTCGTCCAGGGTCAGCGGGTACGGGTCGTAGGCGTTGCCGACGAAGCCGGTGACACCAGGCGTGTTGCGGACGACGCCCCAGGACTCGTTCGTCAGATCCATGCGGACGAGGACGTAGCCGGGCAGCTTGTTCTGCCGGACGTTCTTGCGCTCGCCGTTCTTGATCTGGACGATCTCTTCCTCGGGCACCTCGGCCTGGTAGATGAACTCCTCGACGTTCAGCGAGACGGCGCGCTGCTCCAGGTTGGCCTTCACGCGCTTCTCGTAGCCGGCGTAGGTGTGGATCACGTACCACTCACCGGGCAGGACGCGCAGCTCGTCGCGCAGGGCCTGGATCGGGTCGACCGGCTCGGCGGGCTCGGCCTCGACGGCCTCCTCCGCGGTCTCGGCGTCACCGGCGGCCTCTTCGGCCTCGGTGTCGGCCTCGGCCTCGTCCGCCTCGTCGCCGGAGACGTGCAGCGCGGCCTCCTCGGCGGCGTCACCCGCCTCGACGTCGGCGAGCTCGGCCTCGTCGGGGTCCACAGCGTCTGCCGCCTCGACGATGTCGAGCTCGTCCTCGACGGACTCGACGGAGTCGTGGCTCGCGTTCAGGTTCGGGTCAGACACGGTGGCTGCTTCTTCCTGGAAAAAAGGTGGTGGAACATGCGAAAAGGGGCGGCACCCATCAAGGCGCCGCCCTCCGCGGGGATCAGCCGAAGACGAACTTGATGGCTTCCTGGAACCCATAGTCAATCACGGTCACCAGACCGATCATGATGACCACGAAGACAATCACCACGGTGGTGTACGTCGTGAGCTGGTTGCGAGTAGGCCAGACAACCTTGCGGAGTTCCGCGACAATCTGGCGGTAGAAAAGCGCGAGACGGCCCAGAGGACCCTTCTTGCCGCGCTTGCCGCCCTTGCGGGCCTTCTTCTCGCGCGCCTCGTCCTCGGCGTCAGGCATGTCGATGGAGCCCAGGGCGTCCGTCACGTCTCTCACCTGAATCCGGGTCGTGGCCGTACCGCGCCCGGTTGCGCCGCACGGCGTTGCATCTAAGTACGTACCTGCGCACACACGTCCGAGAGGAGTGTGGAGCAGGGCCGGAGGGACTCGAACCCCCAACCGCTGGTTTTGGAGACCAGTGCTCTACCAATTGAGCTACGACCCTTTGCGTCCCCCAACCTACCGCATCCGGGCGAGTGCACGGAGTGCTCACGCTTTGCAGCGGCTGGCGAGGTCCAACGACAGGTGAGTGTACGTGAACCGGGCCGTGACGTCGAACAGCACCCGGCCTGACATGCTCCGGGCCGCCTCCCGTCCGTTCACTGAAACGGTGTGCGGCGCTTCTGCGCGGTCTGGGACGATTGCCGGTATGACCTCTGCAACGCCTTCCTCCGAGCGCCGGGTGTCCGCCCGTATCGGCGCCATTTCCGAGTCCGCCACCCTCGCCGTGGACGCCAAGGCCAAGGCCCTCAAGGCCGCCGGACGCCCGGTGATCGGCTTCGGCGCGGGCGAGCCCGACTTCCCGACCCCGGACTACATCGTCGAGGCCGCGGTCGAGGCCTGCCGCAACCCCAAGTACCACCGCTACACGCCGGCCGGCGGTCTGCCCGAGCTGAAGGCCGCCATCGCCGCCAAGACGCTGCGCGACTCCGGCTACGAGGTCGAGGCGTCGCAGGTCCTGGTGACCAACGGCGGCAAGCAGGCGATCTACGAGGCCTTCGCGGCCGTCCTGGACCCGGGTGACGAGGTCATCGTCCCGGCTCCCTACTGGACCACCTACCCGGAGTCGATCCGTCTCGCCGGCGGTGTCCCGGTCGAGGTCGTCGCCGACGAGACCACCGGCTACCGGGTCTCCGTTGAGCAGCTGGAGGCCGCGCGCACCGAGCGCACCAAGGTCGTCCTGTTCGTCTCCCCGTCGAACCCGACCGGTTCGGTGTACAGCGAGGCCGACGCGAAGGCGATCGGCGAATGGGCCGCCGAGCACGGCCTGTGGGTGCTGACGGACGAGATCTACGAGCACCTGGTCTACGGCGACGCGAAGTTCACCTCGCTGCCCGTCCTGGTCCCGGCCCTGCGCGACAAGTGCATCGTCGTCAACGGTGTCGCCAAGACCTACGCGATGACCGGCTGGCGCGTGGGCTGGGTCATCGCCCCGCAGGACGTCATCAAGGCGGCGACGAACCTGCAGTCGCACGCCACCTCCAACGTCTCCAACGTGGCCCAGGTCGCCGCGCTGGCCGCCGTCTCGGGCAACCTGGACGCGGTCGCCGAGATGCGCAAGGCCTTCGACCGCCGCCGCCAGACGATGGTCAGGATGCTCAACGAGATCGACGGCGTCTTCTGCCCGACCCCGGAGGGCGCGTTCTACGCGTACCCGTCGGTCAAGGAGCTCCTCGGCAAGGAGATCCGCGGCAAGCGCCCGCAGACCTCCGTCGAGCTGGCCGCCCTGATCCTGGACGAGGCCGAGGTCGCGGTCGTTCCCGGTGAGGCCTTCGGCACCCCGGGCTACCTGCGCCTCTCGTACGCCCTGGGCGACGAGGACCTGGTCGAGGGCGTGTCCCGCATCCAGAAGCTCCTGGCCGAGGCCAAGGCCTAGGCCCGGGCCTGACCCGTCCCGCAACCCGCCCGGGCGGCGGCACCCCTCGGGGTGCCG
>NZ_JBHYMC010000013.1:114783-138953 GCF_042742535.1 Streptomyces sp. NPDC058880 | reverse complement strand
GGCCCGACCCCCTCCTCGACCCCTCGGCGACACGGCCTGCCCACCAGGCTTCCGGCAGCCATGGACCACACGCCGCCCGAGCCGGTGACGGGGCGTCGTCCCAGCCGGATCCGCGGGCCCCGGCGCCCTCGGCCGCTACCTCGCCCGCGGGCGCCTCAACAGCCCCCGGTGCGGCCGCGGTCCGGTGGTGCGACACCCTCGTGGCTCGTGGCTCGTGGGCGTACGCTGTCGCGGACCGCGCGTTCCCCGGGGGCGACTCGTGCGGTTCGTTCGTCGCGGCGCGGCGTCCTGGGGCACGGGGCCGTCCACCTTCCGCGGGTGGCCCGTTCCGGTCCCTCGCCCCCACCACGACCACCCGCGGCGGCCCGTTTCCTCCTGTGGACCGGGACGGCCCCGGGCCATCTTCCTCCGGGAGTCATGCATGACACGCTCGCTCGACGGCCTCGTCTTCGTTCCCGTGGCAGACCAGGCGCCCGGCCAGGTCGGGCGCCTGACCCGGTTCGAATACCACGAACGCGACGGTCTCGTCTGGGCCGACTACCAGGGCGGAGACGTAGTCAAGGGGCACCTGATCGGCACCCGGGCGGGCGACACGGTCGACTTCCGCTACGTCCAACTCCGCCCGGACGGCACGACCGCGTCCGGGCGCTGCACCTCGCTCGTGACCGAACTCCCCGACGGCCGCCTGCGCATGCAGGAGAGCTGGTCCTGGGAATCCCAGGAGGGCAGCGGCACGAGCACCGTCGAGCAGCCGCTGGACTGACCCCCGTCGGTCCCCCGGGGCGCGTCGCCCACCGCCGGACGCCTTCGGTCCGCCGTGCGGGCAGGTCGCGCCGAAGGCGGCAACGGCCGGCTGTCCGTCCCGCGCCGCGAGCGTGCGGCATCGGCACGTCGCCCGAGTCGGGGGCGGACACCCGGATCCGGCAGGATGGCCCGGTGACCCTCGTGCCCGGAACCGGTGACCATACGGCCCCCTCCGCCCCCGCCCGACTCGTACGGATCCGGCTGGCGGCGGCCGGATCCGCGGCGGTGACGGTCGGCGCGGGGCTCGGGCTGCGGGCCTTCGCGGCCGGAAGCGTGGCCAAGTACGGCGGGGACGCGCTGTACACCGTCCTGTTGCTGGCCCTCGTCGTGCTGGTCGCGCCCCGGTGGACGCCCCTGCGGGCCGCCGGCACGGCACTGGCGGTGAGCTGGGCCGTCGAGTTCCTCCAGCTCAGTTCCGTGCCGGCGGAGCTGTCCCGTGAGAGTGCCGCCGCCCGTATGGTCCTCGGTTCCACCTTCAACGCTCCGGATCTGTTCTGGTATGCGGTCGGCGCGGCGGGCGGCTGGCTGCTGCTGCACACGGCGAGCGGCCGGCGCCGCCGCGTCACGGCAGGGGCCCCGCCGGCCGGTGAGACTCCTCACAGCTGACGGGCCGCCCCGGGGTCCGGCAGGTCCCGTTCTGGCACGTCGTACCGGGTGTGGATGCGGCGGATCGGCCCAGAAGGGCTCCCGGATGGATGACCTAGCCTGGATCCGCAACGCGATTTCGGGGGGCCGAACGCAAAGGAAGAGCGCCTCCATGGGCATCACGAGCAGTTCCGCCCGCCGCGTCCGGCGGGCGGGATCCGCAGCCGCCGCGACCGTCCTCGGCATCCTGGCCGTATCCGCCGCCCCGGCCCTCGCCGCCGCGGACGGCTCGGCGGACCAGCCCGCGGCCGGCCCCGCGAGGGAGGCCGCGCGCGGCTCTGCCGGGAAGCCCGCCTCCGCCCCCGAGAAGCCGGCCGCCAAGGATTCCGCCGGTTCCGCGTCGACGGCCGGCAAGCCGGGGCCCGCCCGAAGCGCCTCGGGGATACCTCTGGCGATCTCCCGGCTGGCCCAGGGCCCGGGACGGGATGTCGCGATCACCATCGACGACGGCCCCGACCCCCGCTGGACCCCCCAGGTCCTGGAGGTCCTGCGGAAGAACCACGTCAAGGCCACCTTCTGCATGATCGGGACCAAGGCTCAGAAGTATCCGGAGCTTGTGCGCTCGGTCGCCGCCGAGGGGCACCGCCTGTGTAACCACTCCGTCGACCACGACGTGACCATGGACCACAAGCCGGTCGCCTACCAGAAGCAGCAGATCCTCGAGGGCAAGGCCATGATCGAGAAGGCCGCTCCCGGGGTCCCGGTCGGCTACTACCGGGCACCGGGCGGCGCGTTCACCCCCGACAGCCGGGCGATCGCCGCGGCGAGCGGGATGCGGCCGCTGGGCTGGAGCGTGGACCCCAAGGACTGGAGCCGTCCGGGCCTGCCCGCGATCATCTCCGCGGTCGAGAGCGATCTCCCGCAGCAGCCGACCGTCTTGTTCCACGACGGGGGCGGCGACCGCAGCGAAACAGTCGCCGCGCTGGGGCAGTACCTGCCCTGGCTCACCGCGCAGGGCTACCACTTCACCTTCCCCGCGCGCACCACCCCGTAGCCAGTCGACCGGCGGGCGGTGGCAGGCGGGGATACGGCCGCGGCATCGGCGCGCCGCCGATCCGCGGGATCCTAGCCGGGGCGTCCGGGGCCCGGACTGGCCCGGGCGATCAGGAGGGCCACATCGTCGTGGACTCCCGGATGGCGCATGGTGTCCAGCAGCAGGTCGCAGGTCTCGTCCAGCGGGCGGCCGGGGTCGTCGAGGGCTTCGAGGAGAACGTCCAGGCGCTTGTCGATCGGGTCGTCGCGGGTCTCGACGAGGCCGTCGGTGTAGAGGACCAGCTGGTCGCCCGCCCCGACCGGGACACTCACGGTGCGGAAGGCGACCCCCACACCGCCGAGCGGGGCACCGGTGGGCAGGTCGAGGAGCTCACGCGTACCGTCCTGGCGCAGCAGGACCGGTGGCAGGTGCCCGGCCAGGGCGAGGTGGCACTGCGCCGCGCAGGGATCGTAGACGGCGTAGACGCAGGTCGCGATGGTTTCCAGGCCCTCGGTGACGTGGTCGAGGTGGTGCAGGACCTGTGCGGGGTCGAGGTCGAGATCGGCCAGTGTCCGGGTGGCGGTGCGCAGCTGGCCCATGCTGGCCGCGGCCCCGACTCCGCTGCCCATCACGTCGCCGACGACGAGGGCGGTCTTGTCGCCGCTCAGCGGGATCACGTCGAACCAGTCGCCGCCGATCTCCATGGTGGCCTGGGCGGGACGGTAGCGGGTGGCGACTTCCAGGCCCGGCCGCCGCGGCGGGGTGCGCGGCAGCAGGCTGCGCTGGAGAGTGAGCGCGGTGTGGCGTTGTTCTTCGACGGCCCGGTGCCGCTCGGTGACGTCCACGCTGGCGGTCGCCACCCCCAGCACGGTCCCGTTGGGTGCTTCGAGCCGGTAGAACGAGATCGACCAGGCGTGGTCGTGGTCCGGGTCCGCCGGGGTCCGGCCGACGGTGTACTGGTCCACGATGGGAACACCAGTGGCCAGGACCTCGCGCATCGCGGCCTCGAAGGACGGGTCCACGGCCGGCAGCACCTCGTGGACGTGCCGGCCGATGTGCTCCGCGGCGGGCACCCCGTTGAGGGCTTCCTCCGCCGGGTTGACCGAGACGTAGCGAAGGTCGGTGTCGAGGACGCCGAGCCCGACCGGCGACTGGTCGACGAGGCGGGCGGACAGCGCCAGGTCCCGTTCGACCTGCCGGACCGTCGCCTGGTCGGCGGCCAGGCCCAGGGCGTAGTACTCCTGCTGGGAGTCCAGCAGCCGCATGTTGCGGAATTCGACCATGCGCGTGCTGCCGTCCTTGTGCCGGACGGGGAAGACGCCGACCCAGCTGACCCCGTCCTGCATGACCTCGGCGAACATGTCCAGGACGACCGGAAGGTGCTCCTCGTGGAGCAGCAGGCGGCCCGCGTACTCCCCGAGCGCCTCGTCGGCGGTGTAGCCGAACAGTTCCTCCGCCTGCGGGCTCCAGAGATCGATCCGGCCGTCGGCATCCAGCAGCACGGCGGCCACGCGTAGCACGTCGAGCAGGCCGCCCGGTCCGGACTCGGCGGGCCGCCCCCCGTCGGGATCGCCGTGCGAGGGCTCGATCGCTCCCATCTGCGAGCCCTCCTTCCGGCCGCCGCGGACTGCCGCCCTACCCTCCCAGCCCTCTCATCGTCCCTCTCCGCGCGACACGCGTACACGCCTGGACCCCGCCGGACGGCCCAGCGCCAACCGTGCGTCACCACCGGCCACCGCATCGGCTCTGATGCGGCAGGGTTCAGCTCCGGGCGGGCTCCGTGTCATAGCGGACCGGGAGTTCCGTCAGGCCGCGGGCGCGCAGGGAGGGCCGCCAGCGCGGAGCGGAAGCCGCGGCTTCGAGCACGGGGTAGCGCTCCAGGAGGGCGGTCAGGGCGATCTCGGTCTCGGCTCGGGCCAGGGGGGCGCCGAGGCAGTAGTGGATGCCGTGACCCAGCGCGAGGTGACCCGAGGTGTCGCGGTCCAGGTCGAGGAGGTCGGGGCGCGGGAAGCGGTCCGGGTCGCGGTTGGCCGCGGAGAGCGAGAGCAGGACGGTCTCCCCCGCCGGGACGGTGACCCCCGCGATCGTGAGGTCTTCCGTCGGGAAGCGTCGGATGGCGAGGGGTGCCGGTCCCTCGTAGCGGGCGATCTCCTCGACGGCAGCCGGCAGGCCTGACGGGTCGTCGCGGAGGCGCGCGAGTTGTTCGGGGTGCTCCAGGAGCGTGTGGATCGCGTTGCCGATGAGCTGGACGGTGTTCTCGTACCCGGCGAAGAGGATGAGGAAGGCGAGCGACATCAACTCGTCCTCGCTGAGCCGGTCGCCCTCGCCGTCGCCGTTGCCGTTGCCGTTGCCGTCCCGGACGGCTATCAGGTCGGAAAGGAGGTCGTCGCCGGGGCTGCTGCGCTTGTGCGCCATGAGCTCGGTGAAGAAGCCGAGCATCGCTACCACGGCTTCGCCGGCGGCCCGGGGCCGCTCGGGGTCCGGGGCGATGAGTGCGTCCGTCCAGGTGCGGAAGTCGAGGCGGCGGTCCTCCGGGACGCCCAGCAGGTCGCAGATGACGACGATGGGCAGCGGTGCGGCGTAGGCGGCCACCAGGTCCGCGGTCCCGGCCTCGCCGAGGGCGTCGAGGAGGCGGTCCGCAGTCGCGCGGATGGGGGTGCGGAGTTGCTCGGTGCGGCGCGGGGTGAAGGCGCGGCTCACCAGTCTGCGGATGCGGGTGTGGTCGGGCGGGTCCATGTTGAGCAGGTTGGCGTCCAGGGCCGGCGGCAGCGACAGCCCCCGGTAACCGCCTTCTCCCGCACGGGACTTGTCCAGGGACATCCGGGGATCGGCGAGCGCTGCGCGTACGTCGTCGTACCGCGTGACCAGCCATGCCGGGGTGCCGTCGGTGCCGGTGATGCGGCAGACCGGCACGGTGTCACGCAGCCGGGCATAGACGGAGTGGGGGTGCTCTAGCAGTTCGCCCTGAAGATCCATGGGGCCACCTTAGGACGGTGGAGCAACCGGCCGTCCCGGCGGCCGGCCCGGGCCACGCGCGCCTGGTACCGGTGGTTCTGGTCGTGGACGAACTCCCCGGCGCCTTCCGGAGCGCCGGGGACGGGTCCGCCCCCGAGTGCGGGACGCGGAGGCGGACCGGGCGCGGGCATGTCGCCCAGTGGGCCAGGGAGCCCGGCCGACTCACCGGAACGACCGGCTCAGTGGAGCGACCGGCTCAGTGGAACAGCATGGACGCATCCCCGCTCGGCGTGGACACCGAGCCCGGGCACAGGAAGCTGCCTGAGGCCTTGGTCGCGGTGAAGGCCCGGTTGACGTACTTCCGGCTGGTGCCGTCACGGTCCCACACGATGTTCGTGGCCTTGTACCGGCAGGAGATGAAGCTCTGCTTGCCGGTGATGTCGATCAGATCGGTCCGGGCCGTGCCGGCTGCGTCGTCGAACGTGAAGGCGGGGTTGTTGTTGAGGGTGGCGGCGATACCGCCACCGCAGGCGAGGTTGCCGCCCGGCGCGTTGATCGTGGTGCGGTCGACGGTGAGGGCGTTCGGGGCGGCGGCGCTGGTGCTCGCGTTCGTCCAGCCACAGCTGTTGCCGGCGACGACCATCACGCCGTCGGCCTTCTGGTCGGCCGCCGGGGCGGCGGAGCCGTAGGCAAGGGCGGTACCGGTACCGGACGAACCCGCCGCGAGGACGAGTGCCGCGATTCCGACGACACGGGCGAGTCGTGTGGTGCGGGAGATGGGCGTGGTGTGCCTCATGGGTCGCTCCTCCATGCCACGTGCTGGTGGGGGTGGGCGAGGCTCTGGGCCTCTCAGGGGGGTGCGGAGTGCGTGCCGGGAGCGTCCCACAGCCACCTCGAAGTGTCAGGAGCCTGTCAGGTGCATGGCAATAATTGGCTTGAATTACCGGTCGGTACGGCGCGGGCGCCGGGGCGGGACGACCCATGAGGTCCGCCTCCCCGATGACGGGCACAATGAGGAGAGACCTCGATCGAAGGGGGACCTCCGATGCCATCGGACCGGCCAGGGGGTGAGCATGCCGACGCCCCCGGTCCGATCCGGTCCGAGCCGGGGTCGCTGCTGGAGCACGTGTCGGTGGCCGTGTTCGGTCTGGACGACCAGGAGCGCGTCCGCTACTGGGGCCCCGGCGCACGCCACCTGTTCGGATACCCGGCCGAAGAGGTGCTGTCCCGGCCGGCCTCGCTCCTCTTCCCCGACCCGGTCCCGGGACGCCCCGGCGGGGCCGCGCGGCTGGTGGAGCGCGGCCGCAGCCTCGGCTACTGGCGGGTCCGGATGCCCGCCCGGCACCGCGACAGCGGCGTCTTCGACTGCGGCTTCCGGGTGTTCCCGGTGACCGGGACCGGGGACGACTCGGTCGTCATGGGTCTGGCCAGCAGGGGCGATGAGCTCGACCGGGTCAAGACGAACCTCGTCTTCCTCGACGCGCTCTTCGAGACCTGTCCGATCGGCCTGGTCATGCTCGACGACGAGCTCCGGTACGTCCACCTCAACCAGGTGCTGGCCGACATGGACGGACTTCCCGTGGGCGAGCACCTCGGGCGGCGCATGACCGACATCATGATCACGTCCGACGGGGGCGAATACGAACGCAGCCTCCGGGCCGTGGCCGAGAAAGGGGACCCTCTGGTGGGTGCGCTCGTGGGACTGCGCACGCCGGGCCGGCCCGACCGGGACCAGGTCCGTTCCGTGAGCTTCTTCCCACTGAGCGGGGCGGGGGACACCCGGACCGGCCTGGGCGGACTGCTCGTCGACGTGACCGACCGGGAGAGGGCGCTGCTCGAAGCGACAGCCGCCCGCCAGCGGCTCGACCTCCTGGACCGGGCGTCGGCCCAGGTCGGAACCACCCTGGATCTGGAGGTCACGGCCCGCGAACTGGTCGACGCCGTGATGCCCGACTTCTGCGATGGCGCCGTCGTGGAAATGGTCGAGTGGATGTACGAGGACGAGCGGTTCGACCCGGCTCTGCCCCTGACCACTCGCCGGATCGCCGGTGGCACGGTCCTGCCGCCGCCCGCCCCCGAGCTGGTCGGCGGCCTGGAGCGGGTGACGTACCCGCCGGGATCGGGCATCCACCAGATGCTGAGCAGCGGCCGCCCGCTGTCGGTCGTGGTCGAGGAGGCGTTCGCGACCCGCACGGCCGCCCACCGGGACCGGGCCCGGCTGCTGCTCGACAGCGGCCTGGGCGGCATCGTCCTCGCCCCCCTCGTCGCCCGGGGCACGGTCCAGGGCATCGCCATGTTCGGCCGGTCCGTCGACCGCCCGGCCTTCACCGAACAGGACGTGACCCTCGCCGGCGAACTGGCCTCGCGCGCCGCCCTGTGCCTGGACAACGCCCGCCTGTACGGCCGGGTCCAGGACATCGCGCTGACCCTCCAGCGCGCCCTGCTGCCCAGCGCCGTGGCATCCGGCACGCACGTGAGCGTCGCCCACCGCTACCTCCCGGGCAGCAGGATCACCGAGGTCGGCGGCGACTGGTACGACGTGATCAACCTGCCCGGCGACCAGGTCGCGCTCGTCGTCGGGGACGTCATGGGGCACGGGATTCCAGCCGCCGCGTCGATGGGCCGACTACGCATCACGGCCAAGGCGGTGGCCGCCCACAGCCGCACACCCGAGGCACTGCTCGCCGAACTCGACGCGTGCGCGCAGGACTCCGGCATCCAGCTGGCCACGTGCCTCTACCTGGTCTACGACCCGCACACCGGCCGCGCCCGCATCGCGAACGCGGGCCATCCGCCACCACTGCTGCGCCACCCCGACGGCACCGTCCAGACCATCGGCGAGGGCCTGGGAATCCCGCTGGGGGTGGGGGGCGTCGCCTTCCGTTCGTCGGCGATCGACCTGCCGGAGGGAGCGGTGCTCGCCCTCTACACCGACGGCCTCATCGAAGCGCGGGGCCAGGACATCGGGGCCGGTCTGGACGCCCTGCGGGAGCAGCTGCGCACGGTCAACGGGCCGCTGGAGGAGGCCGCCGACCGGATCATCGCGAGCCTGCTGCCCGCCGAGCCGACCGACGACACGGTCCTGGTACTAGCCCGCATCCGCCGCGCCACTCCCTACTAGATCAATCTCCCGCCCGGTCGGACGCCGCCCGGTCCGGCCCGCCCGAGTGCCCCCGCGCGACATCCGTCAGCTCGGGACCTAAACCGACGTCGCACCGATGCCGTCCGCGACCGGGCCCGGGCTCGCAACGCGAACCGGCCCCCGATGTGCTCGGAAGACGCTGAGATTGCTTTCCCGGCATCTCAGAACGGGCCGCTGAGGGTGCCGAGCCGGTCGGTCAGGCGCAGGTTCTCGGAGTAGTCGACGGGGCAGGCGATCACGGAAACGCCGTCGTCGTCCAGGGCGCGGCGCAGCGTGGGCAGCAGTTGGTCTGCGGACTCGACCCGGTAGCCGCGTGCGCCGAAGCTCTCGGCGTAGGCGACCAGGTCCGGATTGGTGAACCGGGTGTGGCTGTGGCGGCCGAGCTCCAGTTCCATCTTCCAGGTGATCAGGCCGTACTCCTCGTCCACGAGGACCAGGACGACCAGGGGGACGCGTTCGCGGACGGCGGTCTCCAGTTCCTGGGAGTTCATCAGGAAGGAGCCGTCGCCCATCATGGCCAGGACGCGTCGGTCCGGCCGGGCCAGTTGGGCGGCGATGGCGCCCGGCAGCGCGAATCCCATGGTGGACAGTCCGTTGGAGACCAGGCAGGTGTTCGGTTCGTAGGTCGGGTAGAGCCGGGACATCCACATCTTCCCGGCGCCGGTGTCGGCGAGCACGATGTCGTGGCGGTCCAGCGCCGTGCGGACGTCCGCCACCACGCGCTGCGGCACCAGGGGGAAGGCCTCGTTGTCGCGTCCGTACCGAAGTTCTTCGTCGAGCAGCGAACGAATCTTCGTGCTGCTCGACGCGTCGTAGGCGAGGCCGTCGGGCAGTGCTGCCGCGAGGGCGTCCAGCGCCTGCGAGAGATCCCCCTCGACGCCGACGGCGACCGGGTAGTGGGCGTCCACCTCGGCCGGGAAGCGGTGCAGGTGCACGATGCGCTTGTCGCCGTTCGGGTTGATCTTGGCAGGGTCGAACTCCTGGACCTCGTAGCCGACGCAGAGCAGCACATCGGCCGCGTCGAAACCGAAGTTGCCGTAGTCATGGCGCATGAAGCCGACCGCGCCGAGGGCGTTGGGGTGGTCGTCGGGGAAGACGCCCTTGCCGTGAAAGGTGGTCGCGACCGGGATGTTCAGCCGCTCGGCGAACCGCAGCAGGGCGGCCGAGGCCCCGGCTCTCGCGGCGCCGTGGCCGGCCAGGACAATGGGATTCCGGGCCGTGCTGAGAACCTCGACCGCTCGTGCGATCTGGGAGGGTGACGGCGCATCGGCGCGCACCGTATCGATCTGCAAGGAGCCCAGGGTCTCGACGGGACGGTCCGCTTCGATGTCCTCCGGCACCGCCAGGAACACGGCACCGGGACGCTCGCTCTGAGCGGTCTTGAACGCCTTGCGCATCATTTCCGGCACCGCGTCCGGACACTCGATGCGGGCCGACCACAGGGTGACGGGAGCGAACATCGACACAAGGTCGATGACCTGGTGGGACTCCTTGTGGATGCGGCGCAGGGAACCCTGGGCGGCCAGCGCCACCAGCGGCGCGCTGTTGGTCGTGGCGTCCGCGGTGCCGAGCAGCAGGTTGATCGCGCCGGGCCCCAGGGTCGCCGAACACACGCCGGCCCGGCCGGTCAGCCGTCCGTAGATCTCCGCCATGAACGAGGCGGCCTGTTCGTGGCGCACCAGGATGTAGCGGATTCCGGAGTCGTTCAGCGCGTCGACGAAGCGGATGTTCTCCTCCCCCGGGATCCCGAAGACGTACTCGACGCCCTCCGCCCGCAGACAGCGCACCAAGTGATGCGCGACGTCCTCCACCGCTGTCGTCTTCCGCGACTCGGTCGCCGCGCCCTCGGTATCCATGCGACGAACCTAGGCACGCCCCACTCCCCCGGCCACTCTTCGGCCGCCGACCGGGGCATCACCACACTCCTCGCCGCCGCCGGCACCGGGATGGGCACGGGGCCACCACCAACCCGTACGAGATCGCGACCGGCGAGGGCGGCGACGGCACCCCGCGTCCCGTCGCATCCGGTCGAACCGGCCTGCTGCCGCGCGGCGGCAGCGACTCCAGCCGGGGACACGCCGCCCGTTCGTCAGATCCCCACGTCCCGCAAGACATGATCGGGAACGAACACGATCCACTTCCGTGTCGAACCCTAGGTCGAGGTCGCTGTCCGGCGCAGCACTCCGATCTTGTCGATGCGGTGCTCGGGGTTGCCCTGGGCGTCGCTCCAGAAGTTGCCCTCGGCGTGGTCCTCCGGTGTGGCGCAGGTCGAGATCGTGATCATGGCCTGGGTGGGGGCCGCGCCGGGTGCCCCGGGGACCGGCGCGCGCTGTTCGTCGAGCGAGCGCTGCGACCGGAAGGACGTCCTGCGGGTGGCGATGATCTCGTAGGTGTACTCGGCCCCGTCCGCGGTCACGACGACCGGGTCGCCCACGCCGACGGCGGGCAGGTCCCGCAGCGGGCCGCCGGCCGACAGCCGGTGCGCGGTGACCAGGAAGTTCCCCACCTGGCCGGGTCCCACCCCACCCCGCTCCCCGTACGGGCTGGCTGCGATCCCGCGGTCCTGGATGAGGGTTCCGGGCCGGTCGTCGGTGGTGCCCTCGTACGGGACCACGCGGAGCCCGATGACCCCCGCGGAGGGTATGGACAGGTTCGACTCCCGGGTGCGGAGATCGACCGGATCCCGCGCGGGCGTGGCCGCGGGCTCGACGGCCCCGGCGGACGCCGGACCGGTGGCCGGGGCCGTGGTGGGCACCTGCGTCGTCCGCGGCCCCGCCGCGGGTCCGGCGGCGACCGAGGGCCCGCAGGCCGCCAGCAGGGCGGTCACGGAACCGGCCAGTACGGCGGGGACGGCTCGGGACGGGAACGGCAGGGGCATGGGTGCATCCGTGGGGGTCGTCGCCCGGGCCGAGCGGCAGGTGGGTGACCCGGTTGACGGTCAGGGTGACATACGGAGCAAGAAGTCCATAAGGGTCCAGGTCTGTGACCTGCCTCCCCGTCTCCGAACGGCCGGTTCCGAGAGGGGGAGGCAGGCCCTCGGCGCGGCGGAGAATGCGAGAGGCCGGCGGTCATCCCGTCTGCGCCAGGTGGCGAGTGCCGCCGGCCAGGGGGCGCGGACGGGCGGTTACTCGACCTTGGCCCAGTCGAGCGTGCGTTCCACTGCCCTCTTCCAGCCCTCGTACCCTTCGGCGCGCCGCTCCTCGGACCACTGGGGCTCCCAGCGCTTGGACTCCTGCCAGTGGGTGCGCAGTTCGTCCGTGTCCCGCCAGAAGCCGGTGGCGAGGCCGGCCGCGTAGGCGGCGCCCAGCGCGGTGGTCTCGGCGACGACGGGGCGGCTGACCGGTACGCCGAGGACGTCGGACTGCGTCTGCATGCACAGGTCGTTGGCGGTGACGCCGCCGTCTACCTTGAGCACGTCGAGGTGCACACCCGAGTCCTGCTCCATGGCCTCCACGACGTCGCGGCTCTGGTAGCAGATGGCCTCCAGGGTGGCCCGCGCCAAGTGGCCGCTGTCGTGGTAGCGGGCGAGGCCGACGATGGCGCCGCGGGCGTCGGAGCGCCAGTACGGGGCGAACAGTCCGGAGAAGGCCGGAACGAAGTAGATGCCCCCACTGTCCTCGACCGTACGGGCCAGGCGTTCGGTCTCGGCAGCGTCAGTGATGATCTTCAGCTGGTCGCGCAGCCACTGCACGGCGGAGCCGGTGACCGCGATGGAGCCTTCGAGGGCGTAGACCGCGGGGCTGTCGCCGAACTGGTAGGCCACGGTGGTGAGGAGGCCGTGCCGCGAGCGGACGAGCTCGGTGCCGGTGTTGAGGACCAGGAAGTTGCCGGTTCCGTAGGTGTTCTTCGCCTCGCCGGGCGCGAAGCAGACCTGGCCCACGGTGGCCGCCTGCTGGTCACCGAGCACGCCCGTGATGGGGATGGCCTCCCGCAACGGCCGCGACGTGCGGGTCCGTCCGTACGCCTCGGGATGGGACGACGGGTTGATCGTGGGCAGCATGGACCGGGGAATGCCGAAGAACCCCAGCAGTTCGTCGTCCCAGTCGAGGGTCTCCAGGTCCATCAGCATGGTGCGGCTGGCGTTGGTGACATCGGTGGCGTGGACGCCGCCGTCGGGGCCTCCGGTGAGGTTCCACAGCACCCAGCAGTCGGTGTTGCCGAAGAGGGCGTGCCCCTTCTCGGCGGCCTCCCGCACGCCGTCGACGTTCTCCAGGATCCACTGGATCTTGCCGCCGGAGAAGTAGGTGGCCGGGGGCAGCCCCGCCTTGCGGCGGATGACCTCGCCCTGGCCGCCGCGCTCCAGCGCCGCAGCGATGGAGTCGGTACGGGTGTCCTGCCAGACGATCGCGTTGTAGTACGGGCGCCCGGTGCGGGGGTCCCAGACGACGGTGGTCTCGCGCTGGTTGGTGATGCCCACGGCCGCGAGGTCGGAGGCGTCGAGGTTGCCGTGCCGGAGGGCGTTCTGGATCACCGAGTTGGTGCGCTCCCAGATCTCCACCGGGTCGTGTTCGACCCATCCCGAGCGCGGCAGGATCTGGTTGTGCTCCAGTTGGTGCCTGGCCACCTCGTTGCCGGCATGGTCGAAGATCATGAATCGGGTGCTGGTGGTGCCCTGGTCCACTGCGCCGACGAAGTCAGCCATGGGATGCCGCCTCCTCTGGGGAATGCCGTGAATGGGGCCGGCGCCCGGGACGGAGCGCCGATGCGCGTCCGTCCCGGGTGCGGGCAGCTCTGTGCGGTTCAGCTCTCGTCCGGGACCGGTACCCGTCCGGGGGGCTCGGGTTCGGCGTCCGGCAGGAACCGGCCGACGAGGAGCTTGTAGAGAGCCGCTCCGAGCACGCCCCCGATGAAGGGGCCGATGATCGGGACCCAGAAGTAGAGATGGCCGTACTGATCTCGCCATGCCCCGCCGTAGCCGGTGAGGAAGCTCGCCAGGCGGGGGCCGAAGTCACGGGCCGGGTTGATCGCGTAGCCGGCGTTGGTGCCCCACGCCATGCCGATCGCCACCACGATCAGGCCGACGATGAACGGGGCGAGGTTGGCGCCGGGGGGCGTACCGAGCATGTCCGTGATGGCCAGCACCAGGAAGAGGAGGATGGCGGTCCCGATGATCTGGTCGCGCAGCGCACCCCACTCGGTCACCGGCAGGTTCGTGTTGCCGTTCGCCGGGAGCGTGGAGAAGACCCCCTGCGTCTTGATGGTGTGACCGGGGTCGGCCTTGGCCAACGCCTCGCTGTAGTTCCAGCGGACGATCAGGGCCCCCACGAAGGCTCCGGCCACCTGGGCCACTGCGTAGGGGGCCACCTTCTTCCACGGGAAGCCCTTGAACGCGGCCAGTGCGACCGTCACCGCGGGGTTGATGTGAGCACCGCTCAACCTGGCCGCGACGTAGACGCCCAGGGTCACGCCGAGGCCCCAGGCCCAGGCGATGCTGTCGTGGTTCCCGAGACCGCCCGCGGGGTCCGTGAGGGCCCCGCCCGCGACCACTTGGGCCACCACACCGCAACCGAAGAGGATAAGGATCATGGTGCCGGCGAATTCGGCGAAGAGTTCGCCGACCAGACCCGATCTATGGAGGCGCTCCGTCATGGATGCCCGCTTCCCGCCGGGCCGAAGGCCGGCTTCGAACTGCCCCGAGTCCTCTGTCTGACCGCAGTACGGGACGGTCCCGCGCGAAGGACGGCAGGTCCTGCGCGGCGCTCTCGCCCCGCTGCGGGTACGTCGGTCCTCCCTCGTTCCGCCGCCCTTCGGGCGGAGCCGCCTCGGATGGGACAGGGCCCGGCCGGGGCGACTGCGGCTCCGGCCGGGCCCTGCGTGCGTGGGGTGTTGCCCCGAATCCCGGACGCCCGGCCGCTCCGGTCAGAAGCCGTCTGCGTGCGGGCCCTTCGCACGGGGCGCGCCCTGACGGCCCGGCCGACGCGACGGTTGGCGGGGCTCGGGATGGACCGGGTCCAGTCCGGGCGGCAGCGGGCGCTGCTTGTCCTCGCGGCCCTTGCCCGGCTCCCGGTGCTTGTCCTTCATTCCGCCCATGACGGCAGACTCCTTCTGACGGGGACGGAGGATTCCGAGGATTCCTCTCCACCACGCTGACACAGCCGGTTACTTTCCGCACCATGTGGTCTACGGGTCGCAGTGCGCACGCACGCTGCGCCTCCGGTCGGCGGGGCCGGGAACCGGCCCGGGGCACCCATGTGAAGCCGCCGCGCCCGGTGTTCGACCCTGTAGAGGACGACGCGGCCGACCGCGGGACGACCGGAGGCGAGGCCGCCACGCGGCCCGTCGGGCTCCGTTCGGCTCCGTTCGACGTCCCTGCGATCCGATGGGCACCGGGCGGGCGGAGTCCGTCGCGGCCGTCACCGGTCGCGGGCCGCCTCCTCGGCAGCCGCGATGGAGGCGAGGGGCGAGCCGGGGTCCCGCTCCACCTCCAGGTCGCCCAGGGTGACGATGCCGACGAGCTCACCCCCGGCGTCGCGCACGGGCAGGCGCCGCAGCGCGTGCCGGCGCATGAGGTCGACGGCCTCGTCGACGTGGTCGTCGGGCCCGACGGTCAGGGGTTCGGTGCTGCAGAGCGCGTGCACGGTCGTCTCCGCGGGGTCACGGTCCTCCGCCATCCCGCGGACGACGAGATCGCGGTCCGTGACGATGCCGCAGAGCCGGCCCTGGTCGACGACCAGCACGTCCCCGATGCCCGCGTCCCGCATCACCCGCGCCGCTTCCGCCAGTGAGGTCAGGCGCTCCACGGCCACCGGGTTGCGCGTCATCACCTCGTGCACTCGTCGGGTCATCGGTCCTCCCGAAGGTCGTAGCCGCCGTGGGACACGGCACCTGCTGCGCGGCGCCTACCCCGCCACCGGCGAGGTAGGCCCGTGGGCCCGGCCTGGCCGGTTCCAGTATCCGGCGGTGGCGCCGTCCGGGCGGGCGCCGCTGCCCGCAACGGGTGGGGCTCCGCCCTGCCGGGCGGCGCGGGCACGAGGGCCCCGACCGGCCGGGGGGGGGATGGCCGATCGGGGCGGCCCCAGCCGGCCGGGGGGGAAGGCGGGCCAGGGCGTTCACGAGCGGGAGCGGGAAGGACCCCGTGTGACCTCCCGGCGGCGGCGACGCGGGCACCGCACCGGGCCCGGGGGCTTCGTCCTCCTGCGCCCCGCATCAAGACAAACGGTCAGCGGCCTCTCGTTGTTCCCGCACACCGCTGGTACTCGGGGTCAAGATCGGGAAGGATCTCGCGCATGGTCTCGATAGTGCAGAACGTGGCGGTCGACTGTGCGGACGCCTACGCGTTGGCCCGGTTCTGGAGCGGTGCGACGGGCTGCCCGATGCATCCGGACGCCAAACCGGGCGACCGGGAAACGATGGTGCTGCTGGCGGAGGGGCCGGTGCTCTACTTCAACCAAGTGCCCGAACACAAGACGGTCAAGAACCGGATCCACCTGTGCCTGCGCCCGGAAACCACGCGTGACGATGAGGTGGAGCGGCTGCTCGGTCTCGGCGCCACCTTCGTCTCCGACCACCGCAACCCCGACGGGTCCGGTTGGGCCGTTCTCGCCGATCCCGAGGGCAACGAGTTCTGCGTCCTGCGCAGCGACTCCGACCGGGCGCGCGCCGATGCCCAGGGCGCAGACCCGTCCGTACCCGGCGCGGGGGCCCCGGCGGCCCGCCCCGGCGCCGGAGCCGGATGCGGAGTCGGAACCTGACCCGTTTCAGGCCGACGGGCGACGATGTCCTGCGGGATCGTCCTTTCCGGCCCTGACGGGTCGATACGCTTGCCCGGGCGAGGACCGGTCGTTGGGCGGAGGAGAAACACGTGGGTACGGGCAATCCGTTGACGCAGGTACCGCGGATGCGGCTGGACGAGCTGCTGGACGAACTCCAGGCGCGCATCGACGCCGTTCGCGGCACCCGCGACCGGGTGCACAGCCTGCTCGAGGCCGTGGTCTCGGTCGGCCGGGAGCTCGATCTCGCCCAGGTGCTCCGGCGGATCGTGGAGGCGGCCGCCCTGCTCGTGGACGCCGAGTACGGGGCGCTGGGCGTGATCGGCCCCGACGGTCGCACGCTCGCCCGGTTCCTGACTGTCGGGCTCACCGATGAGGAGATCGCACGGATCGGGCCGCTGCCCGCCGGCCACGGCCTGCTCGGGGAGGTCATCCACCATCCGGAGCCCCTGCGGCTCACCAACCTGGGCGCGCACCACTCGTCGTACGGCTTCCCGGCCCATCACCCGCCGATGCGTACGTTCCTGGGTGTGCCGATCCGGGTCCGCGACGAGGTGTTCGGCAACCTGTACCTCACCGACAAGCGGGGCGGGTTGGACTTCGACACCGAGGACGAGGCCGTGATCTCCACCCTGTCGGTGGCGGCGGGTGTCGCGATCGACAACGCGCGACTGTACGAGGGGTCGCAGCGCCAGCAGCGATGGCTCAGGGCCAACGCGGAGATCACCGAGAGCCTGCTGTCCGGCTGTTCGCGCCCGACGGTGCTGGAACTCATCGCCCGCCGGGCCCAGGAGATCACCGCGGCGCGCCTGGCGGACATCGCCATGCCGGTGGCCGGAGTGGACGGCCTGGTCGTGGAGTTCGCTGCCGGCGCGGACGGACCGGAACGGCAGGGACTCGTCGTCCCCTTCGCCGAGACGCTCTCGGGAGCCGCGTACCGGGCGGGCCGACCCGTCACGGCCATGACGGGGGCGGACGACGCGCACTACCCGGCCGAGGCCCAGGTCCGGCAGCGGGCGGGGCTGGGGCCGGCCGTCGCCGTCCCGTTGAGCACGGCGGGCGGGGAGAGCCGGGGCGTGCTGCTGCTCGCGCGCGCGGCGGGCGAACCGGCGTTCGGCGAGGGCGAGCTGGAGCCGCTGGTGGCCTTCGCTGGTCAGGCGGCGCTCGCCCTGGAGCTGGCGGAGCGGCGCCGGGACGCCGAGCAGATAGCGCTGCTGGAGGAGCGTGACCGGATCGCCCGCGACCTGCACGACCTGGCCATCCAGCGTCTCTTCGCCACCGGGATGACCTTGCAGAGCGCGGCCCGGCTCGTCGAGCACGAAGGAGCCGCCGAGCGGGTCGGCCGGGCGGTCGACGACCTGGACGAAACCATCAAGATCATCCGATCGACGATCTTCGGACTGCGTACCAAGGACCGTGAGAACGGCCCGGGCCTGCGGGCGCGGGCGGCCCGTGCCGTCGGCGAAGCCGCCACCCCGCTCGGCCATCCGCCGCGCCTGAGCATGGAGGGCCTGCTCGACACCGACGTACCGGCCCAGATCGCCGACCACATCATGGCGGTCCTGGGGGAACTCCTCAGCAATGCCGCCCGCCACGCGCGGGCCACCCGGGTCGGCGTGAGCCTCAGGGCGGGGAGCGGCGAAGTCGTGCTGGCCGTCACGGACAACGGCACCGGCATTCCGGCGCAGGGCCGCCGGAGCGGTCTGCGCAACCTCGACGAGCGGGCCCGGGCCGTCGGCGGGTCCTTCACCGTGGAGAACCCGCAGGAGGGCGGCAGCCGGCTGGTGTGGCGGGCACCGCTGCCCGGCGGGAGCTGAGCGCGGGGACGGGTCGGCTTCAGGCCCCCGGCGCGGGGTGCGGTGCCGCCTCCTCCAGCCGGAACCCGGTGACGAGGTCCGGGTGGATCCGCAGGGCACCGGTCATGGGCGTTCCGACCCAGGGGCGCAGCAGGTCCGCGTACCGGTCGGCGTCGGCGGCATCGGCCACCGGGCGCGCGTAGCCGGTGACGACGACGCTCCAGCCGAGGTGGGTGTCGGGGTCGATGACGTCCGCTTCGTAGGCCACGACCACCCCAGGGGCCTCGGTCGGTGCCGCCAGCGAGCCGAGCGCCCCGCCTCCGTGAATGCGGACGACGATGTCCTCGCCGTCGACGAGGTGGTTCACCGGCCGAACGGCGGGCAGCGCGTGCCGGGTGAAGACGATGCGTCCCAGCGACACCGTGGCGAGGAGTCCCAGTGCCTCGGCCCTGTCCAGCTCCCGCATCCGTCGCGGGTCCGCGGACCGGGGCGGCTGCGTGATCACGAGACGACGAGGTTCAGGTCGCGGTCGGCGGCGAGCACCCGCATGGACTTGATCACCTGGGGTGGCACGTCGCACAGGAGGAGCCGGGTTCCCGCCTCGCGGGAGTGACGTTCCAGTCGGGTGAAGAAGGCGATGCCCGCACTGTCGCAGAAGGAGAGGCCGCGCAGGTCCAGGATCAGGTTGCGGTGGCCGGAGCCGGCGAGTTCGCGCAGGCGCGGCGCCACGTGCTCCACGGTGAAGAAGTCGAGCTCCCCGGCCAGGGCTATTCTCAGGCCGCGATCGTCGCGTGCCACGGTCCTCAGGTCGATCAGGGCGGTCCTCATGTCGTCCTCCGCGCTGCGTGCGGCTCCGTCGAGTCGCGCCATTGCCGTGCGCCCTCAGTGCACCTCGTGCGGCCGGCCCCGGAAAAGGCCCGGCAGGCCCTTCGGACAGGGCCGAAGGTCCCTGTCCGAAGGGCCGGCCGGTACCCGCCCCGGAGCGGCCCTCCCGTGCGGGCCGATCGGGTCCTGTCCGACCGGCCGGCCGGGCTGCGGAAGGCCGGTGGGCGTGCGTCCGCGACGGACCCGGCCGAAGGAGTCGCGTCGTGGCAGGGGCGCGGAAGCCGGCCGTGGAGCGTCAGCGGTGCGGGACGACGGCCACGGGGCAGACCGCGTGGTGCAGCACGGCGTGGGCCACCGAACCGATGCGCGCCCCGAGCGCCGACTCGCGGACCCGCCGGCCGACGACCAGCAGCCCTGCGTCCGAAGCGGCGGACAGCAGCGCGTGGCCCGCGCTCCCCTGCTCGACGTGCTCGACCACCTGCACCTCGGGATACCGGGCCCGCCACTGCTCCAGGGCCTGCTCCAGCGCTTCCTGCTCGTACGGCGCCAGGCCGCCGAGCTGGTCGGCGATCCACATCGACCCGGGGCTGTAGCCGTAGATCGGGGGCAGGCTCCAGGCCCGGACGGCCCGGAGCGGCACCTTGCGGGCCGCGGCCTCCTCGAAGGCGAAGCGCAGCACCTCGGCGGACTCCTCCACGCCGCCCTGCTGGCCGACGACCACCTCTCCCCCGCCGGCCGCCGGGACCGGCCCGTCCCGCCCAGCCCGGACGGAGACGACGGGGCACTCGGCGGCGGCGATCAGCTGCTGCCCGTACGAGCCGAGCAGGAAGCCGGCCACGGCGCCGTACCCACGGGAGCCGAGCACCAGCATCTCCGCCCCCTTGGCGGCGCGCAGCAGGGCCGGCACCGGAACGTCCGGCACCACCTCCGCGGTGAGCGCGACCCCGGGGTGGCGACGGGTGAGCTCGGCCTCGGTCTCCTCCAGGATCTCCTGGGCCCGGCGGGCCTCGGTCGCGCGGTCCTGGACGACCGGTACGGCGAGCGGCTGCCACAGCCAGGCGTGGACCACGTGCACGTGCAGATTGCGGAGCACGGCTTCCCGCGCGGCCCAGTCGGCAGCGGCCCTGCTCTCCGCCGAGCCGTCCACTCCGACGACGAGGGTTCGCTTCACAGGTCTGTCCTCCGTACTGACGCGCGGGGCGTCGGTATCTCCCGCAGGGATGGGTCGCGCCGGCCGGGGGAAGGACCGGCCGCCGCGCCATTCACCGTGCCCGGGACGGGCAGGCGCACGGAAGGGCCGACCGGCCCTCACCGAGGGACGGTCCTCCCCTGCGGGCCGCCCGCGCACGGGCGCAGGCTGTCGGCATCGGCTCAGTCGACGAACGCCCCGGACCCCGGCACGCAGGAGCGGACATGACCGCGTTGACCGCGCAATCGATCTCGGAGCTGGACGCCCACTGGCGCGCCGCGAACTACCTGGCCGCCGGCCAGATCTACCTCATGGGCAATCCCCTGCTGGCCCAGCCGCTGCGGCCGGAGCACATCAAGCCGCGGCTGCTCGGCCACTGGGGCACCTCGCCCGGTCTGAACCTGGTGTACACCCACCTCAACCGCGTGATCAGGGAGCGGTCCCTACAGGCGCTCTGCGTCTGGGGCCCCGGGCACGGCGGACCGGCCGTCCTGGCCAACTCCTGGCTGGAGGGGACGTACAGCGAGGTCTACCCGGACGTGGCGCGGGACGCCGACGGCATGGCCCGGCTGTTCCGGCAGTTCTCCTTCCCCGGCGGGGTGCCGAGCCATGTGGCTCCGGAGACGCCCGGGTCCGTCCACGAGGGCGGTGAACTCGGCTACGCCCTCTCCCACGCCTACGGGGCCGCGTTCGACCACCCCGGTCTGCTGGTCGCCTGCGTCATCGGCGACGGCGAGGCGGAGACCGGGCCACTGGCCGCGTCCTGGCACTCGAACAAGTTCCTCGATCCGGTCCACGACGGCGCGGTCCTGCCCGTCCTGCACCTCAACGGCTACAAGATCGCCAACCCGACCGTGCTGTCACGGATCCCCGAGGCCGAGCTCGACGCGCTGTTGCGCGGTTACGGGCACGAACCCCTGTACGTGACCGGCAGCGAGCCCGCCCTGGTGCACCAGGCCATGGCCCGCGCGATGGACCACGCCCTGGACCGGATCGCGGCCATCCAGCGGGAGGCCAGGACGGCGGGCGCCGATCCGGGCCGCGAGTACACCCGCTGGCCGATGATCGTGCTGCGCACGCCCAAGGGCTGGACCGGACCGGCGACCGTGGACGGTGAGCCGGTCGAGGGCACCTGGCGTGCCCACCAGGTCCCGCTGGCCGGGGTCCGCGAGAATCCCGAGCACCTGCGACAGCTGGAGGCCTGGCTCCACTCGTACCGACCCGAGGAGCTCTTCGACTCCCGCGGACGTCCGACGGCGCAGATCCTGGCGTGGGTCCCGGACGGCGGACTCCGCCTCGGGGCGACGCCTTGCGCGAACGGGGGCCGCCTGCTGCGGCCGCTCCCGCTCCCCTCGCTGGACGCGCACGCCGTCCCCGTCCCCAAGCCGGGGCGCGGCCTGCACGAGCCGACCCGCGTCCTGGGGAGCTTCCTGACACAGATCATGCGGGACACCGCGGGGCGGAGGGACTTCAGGGTCGTCGGCCCGGACGAGACCGCTTCCAACCGGTTGGACGGCCTGTACGAGGCCACCGGCAAGGCCTGGCAGGGCATCACGGAGGCCACCGACCGGAACCTGTCGCGCGACGGCAGGGTCATGGAGATCCTTTCCGAACACGTCTGCCAGGGCTGGCTGGAGGGCTACCTGCTGACCGGCCGCCACGGCCTGTTCTCCACGTACGAGGCCTTCGCGCACATCGTGGCGTCCATGGCCGGCCAGCACATCAAGTGGCTGAAGACCGCGCGCGAGCTGTCCTGGCGCGAGCCCGTCGCCTCCCTGAACTACCTGCTCACCTCGCACGTCTGGCGTCAGGACAACAACGGCTTCTCGCACCAGGACCCCGGCTTCGTCGACCACGTCCTCAACAAGAGCCCGGAGGTCGTGCGGGTCTACCTGCCGCCGGACGCCAACACCCTGCTCGCCGTGGCCGATCACGCCCTGCGCAGCCGCGACCGGGTGAACGTGATCGTCGCGGGCAAGCAGCCCTGCTTCGACTGGCTCCCGATCGACGCGGCCCGTGAGCACGTGGCGCGCGGCGCCGGCGTCTGGGACTGGGCCGGCACCGACCAGGGCTCCGGCGATCCGGACGTCGTCCTCGCCTGCGCGGGCGACGTGCCCACCATGGAAGTGCTGGCGGCCGCGGCCCTGCTCCGCGAGCACCTCCCCTCGCTGGCCGTGCGCGTCGTCAACGTCGTCGACATCGCCCGTCTGATGCCCCACGAGGAACACCCGCACGGCATGACGGACGCCGAGTACGACGCCCTCTTCACGACCGACAGCCCGGTGATCTTCGCCTACCACGGGTACCCGTGGCTCATCCACCGCCTGGCCTACCGCCGGACGGGCCACGCCCGGCTGCACGTGCGCGGGTACAAGGAGTCCGGGACCACGACCACCCCCTTCGACATGGTCGTCCGCAACGACATGGACCGCTACCGGTTGGTCATGGACGTCATCGACCGCGTCCCCGGCCTCGCGGAGCGCGCCGGAGGGCTGCGCCGCGCCATGGCCGACCAGCGCGTCCGCCACCACGACTGGATCCGCGCGCACGGCACGGACCTGCCTGAGGTGGCGGACTGGTCCTGGCCGTGCTGAACGGGCGCCCTACCGCCCCGGCACGCCCCGGCATCCCGTGCATCCCCGACCTCCCCGGCGGTCGCCCTGCGTGACGGAGGCGGTCGGGGGGATCTACCGGCGGGTGGGCCCGGCCCCCTCCTGAGACAATTCCGGTGGAAGCGCACCAGCACCTACGGCGTCACCCGGAGCAGGCGGCGATCATGTCCAACGTACCGGGAGCCTCCGCGGAGGCTCCCATCAAGGTGTTCCTCCTCGACGACCACGAGGTGGTGCGGCGGGGGCTGCGCGACCTGCTCGACGCCGAGGCCGACATCACCGTCGTGGGCGAGGCGGCGACGGCCGGCCAGGCCCTGGCCAGGGGGCCGGCGCTCCGCCCGGACGTGGCCGTCCTCGACGTCCGGCTGCCCGACGGCGACGGGATCGCGGTCTGCCGGGAGCTGCGTTCCCGGATGCCCGGCCTGGCCTGCCTGATGCTGACGTCGTTCGACGACGAGGACGCCCTGCTGGACGCGATCATGGCAGGGGCCGCCGGGTACGTGCTGAAGCAGATCAAGGGGACCGACCTGGTCTCCGCGGTGCGCACGGTCGCCACCGGGCAGTCCATGCTCGACCCTGCGACGACCGCACGCCTGATGCGCTCCCTCCGTGCCCCGGAGCCGGTCGGGACACCCGAGGACACCCGCCTGGCGGCGCTCTCCGAGCGGGAACGGGCCGTACTCGAACTGATCGGGGACGGCCTCACCAACCGCCAGATCGCGAAGCGGCTCTACCTCTCGGAGAAGACCGTCAAGAACCACATCTCGCGGCTGCTGGGAAAGCTGGGCGTCGAACGGCGGGTACAGGCAGCCGTCATCGCCGCGCACGTCCACGACCAGGGGACCGGCGGCGAGGCCGCGCCGAGGCACTGAGCTGCCGGTCGGGCGTCGAGCATGACCTGAACCAGGAGGCCGTTCCGATGGATTCCACCTCTTCGATCCGCTTCAACGCGGCGCTGCCGGCCGACTGCCGCAACCGCCTGATGGAGATGGCCGGTGAGGTCAACTTCGACGAGGGCGCGCATCTGTTCCGCGAGGGCGGTCGCGCCGACCGGTTCTGGATCGTCCGGTCGGGCACGGTGACCCTCGACGTCCATGTGCCGGGCCGACGCGCGGCGGTCATCGAGCGGCTCGGCGCCGGTGAGCTGGTCGGCTGCTCGTGGCTGTTCGCACCGTACACCTGGCGTTTGGGCGCGGAGGCCATGACACCGGTACGCGCCCACGAGTTCGACGCCGTGCGCGTCCGCGAGCTGATGGAAGCCGACACCGCGTTCGGCGCGGCCCTCGGTCACTGGGTCGGACAGGTGCTCGCCCACCGGCTGCAGGCAGCCCGAGTGCGCCTGCTCGACCTCTACGCGCCGTACGGAAGCGGCAGCTACCTGTGACCGTGGCAGAGGACCTCCTCCGTGCGGACCGCGCCCGGAGGCGGGGGGGGCGTGCGGCGGGGGGGGGGCGCCCCCGAGGGTGGCGATTGGGCATAGGGCGCCCCGGGGGGGCCGGTGGGGCGGCGCAACACCGCCG